>JAEZLG010000127.1 GCA_023435855.1 Bacillota bacterium
TAGTAATGTACAGTTCTTGGGTTAAGTTAGGCGGATTTTAACGTTATTCTTGCTTTCTATGGTTAGCTTTGCTAATTTTACACGATGTGCAGTCTGCAATGCAGCTCGACGCACTCACATATTAACCGAAATAAATGGAATAGGCATCATCAATCGTCTTAAGTTCTACAGCGCTAAGTTCCCAATCTGCTGCTTTGGCGTTTTCAATGGCGATTTGGGGCGAGGTGGAACCCATAAGTGCGCAAGTCACACCGGGTTGTGCCAGCACCCAGTTGATGGATACTTCGGCGACGCTTACGCTGCGATCGTTGGCGATCTTGCGCAGAACATCCAACACCTTGTTGCAGTTGGTCCACTTGGGCTCTTCGAAGAAATCGTAAAAACCGCTTCGCTGTTCCTTGCCGCCGTTGACGATGGGCTTTTCCATCTTGCCGGTAAGTATGCCGCCGCCGAGCGAGCCATAGGTCATTATGCCTATGTTGTTCTCGCTGCAATAGGGAATCACGCCGTTTTCGAAGCTTGCCCTGTTGAACAGGTTACATGGCGGCTGAACACATACGATTTCTGCGCGCTCCACGGCCGTCTTAACCTGATCGACGTTGAAGTTGGATACCGCTGCTACGCGAATTTTACCTTCCTTTTTGAATTCGGCAAGCAGATCCAGCGCACCTTCGATGCCGAAGTTCGCATCCGGCCAATGAATCATGTAGATGTCGATGTAGTCTGTCTGAAGGCGCTTAAGGGAATTCTCAAGCTCGTTTCGAACCACGATGGGGGATAGGCACTTAACATACTCGCCGTAAATGCGGTGTATGCCGAATTTGGTGGAAATGACGGCTTTCCCACGGCGATCCTTTAGGGCCTTACCCACGGCGATCTCCGACTCAAAGTTGGGGCCGTAGCCGGGGGCAGTATCCACTAGATTGACGCCCAAATCGAGCGACTGATGGATTGCGCGAATGCCGAGATCGGTATCTACGTCACCGAAAAAATCGTTTCCGAGTGCCCATGTGCCCTGACCGATAACCGATACTTCGATATCGCTCTTTCCCAGTTTACGATACTTCATAGCATTTATCTCCTCTTCATAATAATATGCTTTATAGGAAGGCAGCCTGTCAGTTCAAGTCATCAATGCGCTCCCACACGGGATCCAGTGCATCGATAACAGCCTTATAGGCGGCGTACTTCTTCGCATAATACGTATGCTTTTCTTCATCCGGCTGGTAGACTGCGCGCAGTGTGCCCGTGCACAGCTTAACCGCCTCGTTGATATCTGAATATTCTCCAACACCCACACCTGCAAGCATGGCGGCGCCTAACGCTCCCAATTCGTTAGCAGCAGATACCTCAACCCTTGTGCCGAGTACATCGGCAAACAACTGCATCCAAGTAGCGGAGCGCGTAGCACCGCCTGCCATGCGCACGATATCCGGCATATCGATGAACTTGAGCAGCCTTTCTATATGATATAAATGGCAGAATACAACACCCTCATAAATGGCTCGCAGCATCTCGGCAGGCCCGTGGTTGCCCTTAAGACCTATGAATGCCGACTTCGCATCAATATTTACGTTCGTACCGTATAGGAACGGCAGAAACAGAACGGTATCGCGATACGGGGCTTTTTCTACAAGTTTGTTGCAAGTCTCGTATATATTTGCTTCGTTGGCACGATCCATATAGGTATCGATGAACCATTCTAGGTTCACGGCTGATGTGGAACTGCCCTCAATAGCCTCAATGGGGGAGGCAGGTATCGGGTAGTAGAAAGTCATGAATACATTCTCTGAAACGATCGGATTTTTTGTAACAAAGGCGTTGATACCCCAAGTACCCACGATAATCCCGAGCTTACTTTCATCCGCAACACCTACGGATAAAATGGAGGCACCGGTATCTATCTGACCGCCAACAACAGGGGTTCCCTCACGCAGCCCTGTGATTTGCGCACACGCTGCTGTAACGTATCCGGCTATTTCGCTGCATTTGACGATACGCTTTGGGAAGAGGCGCAGCTGATCCTCGATGTCAAATTCCCTGAACACATACTCCGAGAAAGTATTTGTCGTCCTGTCAAGGCAAGCGATGCCGCTCGCTTCGGTGATTTCCATGACAAATTCGCCTGTCAGAAGATAACGCACATAGTCTTTAGCGGTCACAACGGTACTGGTCCTATCAAGCGTCGCCCTGTCGTTATCCTTGAACCAGGCAATTACGGCAGGCACATTGCCCGCCCAAATCGTTTGTTGTATTTTTGGCAGTACACGATGGAATGCGCCGTCCGCATACCATTTTTTAATGTAATTTTTTGCCCGCAGGTCGCCGCTCAACACAGCGTCATGGGTCGGTTTTCCGTTCTCGTCGAATAAATACAGCCCGTTTGCTTGACCTGTAACGCCAATCCCCGCAATATCATCCGGGGCGATGCCACTTTCTTGAATCGCCAGCCGTATGGCCTTATAGGTCATGCATTCGGCTTCCTCCAGGTTGCGCTCGTTCATATCCTTTCCCGGGTAAAGCACGGTGAGCCTTTCGGCATGATTTGACACCTCTCTGCCGGTTCTGTCGAACAAGGCCGCCTTTACCATGGTACCGCCCATATCGATGCCCATTAAATACTTCATGTTGAGAACCCCCAGTAAGGAATTTCAAATGCTGGAACGTTCCTGCGCTATGATGCGACAGGCCTATCGAAACGAGGCTTCCAGCTTTGCCCGCAAAAACGCGCTCACGCCCGACAGCATCGCATGGGAAGCTTCATCGCCATGATACCAGGTCTCCGCTACAAATGCGCCTCTGTAACCGGAATCATACAGTGCGCTGAGACCTCCGTCAAAATCCACGATTCCTTCACCAAACGGGACATCTCTGCATACCATCGGCAATGCATCTTTAAGATGGATGCCTACAATATGCCCTTTACCCTTTTGAAATTCAATCTTAGGATCGTGTCCGGTGGCCGTAAGGTTTCCGATATCTGCATAGCATCCCAGGAACGGGGAGTTTACCTCTCTAAGTAACTGTATTATATCATCCATTCCGCAGTACGCGCCTGTGTCCATGCTTTCAAGCGCCAGCATTACGCTATAGGACTCCGCTTCATGCGCACATATGCGTATTGCCTCTTTAAATAAAGACATTGTGTGCTCGTTGCGCTTTTCATCAAGTTCATCATACGCCGCAATGTGGATTAACCGTATCCCCGTTTCGGCGGCAAGTTCTAAAGCACGCTTTACAAGCTCCAAGCCCTTATCCCGCACGGCAGCATTCTCGCTGCCCAAAGGGAAACCTCTGTTGGAAGTAAGCGCAAGTGTACGCACATTAAAACCTGTGTTTTTTGCCGCCCGCTTTAGCGTCGTAGCAAATCCGGTGTCGTACAGACGCTCCATGCGTTCTTCGGTCGTATCAATACTCAATTCAATAAAATCAAATCCGCTCTGCCAAGCAAGACAAAACTTTTCCTCCCAAGTAAGCGTATTGCTGATTGCCTTTTCGTATAAGCCCAGTCGCGGTTTTAAATTATCTATCATCATCTTACCAAAAGCTCCGTTTCACAGCTTCCCGACATATTTTTATCGATGCAGCCTAGTTGAATGTATTGTCATTACGCTGCTGTCCCAGCTTTGCGAAAGGTTTTATTTCTGGCCGTAATCTGCAAATATTTCAACCGCGTGTTGCGCCTGGGCTTCTGAGAGCAGCCTGATATTTGCGACACCTCCTGCCGCAGCACAGGCCATGAGATAACCTTTAGCGCTATCCTCCAAATAGATCGCGGAATACAGCGCCTGGGCAAGATCCTTGCCGATTGCGATCACACCGTGATGTTTCAAAATGATCGCCAACTTGTCACCGATGTGGTCTACGGTCTCCTTACCCATATCCAGGCTTGCGGGGCTTGAATAGGGTGCTACTTTAACCGAACCTCTGCATGCATTGCAAAGCGTGGTGGTGATAGCGGGCAGTTCGTCCGTGATGAGCCCGACTGCAGTAGCGTAGGGTTGGTGAGTATGGATTATTGCATTGATATTCGGCATATTTTTGTAGATATGAATCAACGCGACGGTATCCACCGAGGGGCGTAGGGTTCCCTCAATCACCTCTCCGTCCGGGTTGAGCACCAGTATCTGATCCGGCGTCATGGTCTCATACGGCATACCCGACGGAGTAACAAGGATGTTTCCGTTTTTAAGACGCATACTAACGTTTCCGCCGGTAAGGTGGATTAGCTCCGCTGCCTTGATTTCAAGCGCAGCTTCTATAATAGCCTGTTTTTGCTTCTCATACATATTGGAAATAAACTCCTTAAAATATCTGATTATAGTACCGGAACGTACTCTCGAGTGTGGCACAAAAAATAAATGCCTCTTTATGCGCAGACTTTTTGGCGACTGAGCAAATGGTTGACTGTAACCGCAAACACCAGTATCAAGCCCTTTGCAAAACCTTGGTAGTAAGGCTCAATTACGGTTAATAACCCTGTTGTAACACACATGATAATTACTGCACCTATCACAGATTTTACGACTGAGCCCTCGCCGCCCGTGAAGGCTGTACCGCCCAGGAGCACCGCGATGATACAATCTGTTTCCATGCCGTCGCCCGCTAATGGGTTGCCGAGTGAGTTGTAGCTTGCCAGTGCAACGCCCGCGAAGGCAGAAAGAACCCCTGTTACGATATATAGC
>JAEZLG010000199.1 GCA_023435855.1 Bacillota bacterium
CTCCTTGCATTCTCAGTTCGCATTATTGTTTCACCAATTAAATTGGGATTTAGATTGGCGAGGATATTTGGTGTCAGGCTGGGAATAAAGCGCAGGCATACCGGCACGTATTCCGAGCATTTATGACGCGGTGCGGCGGCAAATGGACCGCCAATATACTTCGGGATTTAGTTGGGGGAACAATTATATAAAGGCGACATCGCCCTAAGCTTTTCTACTACCTTGGGGAGTGTTTCGAGCACGTAATCTATTTCCTCCTCGGTGGTATCGTCACTTAAAGAAAGGCGAAGAGAGCCATGCGCTATTTCGTGCGGAAGCCCCATGGCAAGAAGCACATGCGAGGGGTCGAGCGAGCCCGATGTGCAGGCGCTGCCGCTTGACGCTGCAATGCCGTTAAGGTCGAGAAGAAGCAATATGGCCTCGCCTTCAATGTAGCGGATACTGAAATTCACATTGTTTGGTACGCGCTTCGTGGGGTGGCCGTTTAATTTTACCTCGGGTATACGCATGGGGATTTCGCGGATGAGCTTGTCGCGAAGATGCAGTATGCGCTTGCTTGTTTCATCCATATCGGTGGTTGCAAGCTCGATGGCTTCCCCTAAACCTACGATGCCCGGGGTGTTTTCGGTACCGGCGCGGCGGTTTTTCTCCTGCGCGCCGCCTGTAAGTAAGGAGGGTATTCTGATGCCCTTTCGTATGTACAATGCACCTACACCCTTGGGGCCGTGGAATTTGTGTGCGGATTGGGACAGAAAATCTACATTAAGCGCTTGAACGTCTACGGGCACATGGCCTACGGCCTGTACGGCGTCTGTATGGAACAACACGCCTTTATCGCCGCATACCTTGCCGATTTCCGCGATGGGCTGTATGGTGCCCACCTCGTTGTTTGCATACATGACGGACACAAGAACCGTCTTCTCGGTGATGGCGTCCTTTACCTGTTCGGCGCTGATTAACCCGTATTCATCCACGGGAAGGTAAGTAACCGTCGCAAGCCCGTTTTTCTCAAACTGCTCTAAGGTGTGAAGCACCGCATGGTGCTCGGCGGCGGTGGTGATGATGTGGTTTCCCTTGTTCTTATAGCGCTCAAGTACGCCATATAGCACGGTATTATCGCTTTCTGTGCCGCCTGCCGTAAACACGATTTCCTCGGGCTTGGCATTTAGTGCCTTTGCGACCTGCTCTCGCGCGCGATCCACACC
Organism: Bacillota bacterium; assembly: GCA_023435855.1. Lineage (GTDB taxonomy): Bacteria > Bacillota > Clostridia > Christensenellales > CAG-138 > UBA7707. Next base: position 1,206 of record JAEZLG010000199.1, read on the forward strand.
TTTTTTGGCGTCCCGCCCGAAGGAATGGATGCTCGACGGGTTGCCGTAAAGCTCCGTCATATAAGGCATCATTTTTTCAAGGACCTTGGGGGATAGCGCGGTAGTAGCCGCGTTGTCAAGATAAACTCTCATTGTTTTCACACCGCCTCATTTGAACTTTATAGTCGTCCGCCATATCCTTGAGCGTGGTGGTGGACAGGACGTCATTTATTTTTGATTGCAGTTTAAGCCACAGAGGCCTAGCTGAGCAGCTGCACGCGTTATCGCAGCTTACCTTATCGACACCTACGCAATTTATAAGATCGGTCGTGCCCTCAAGCGCGCGCAAAATTTCTCCCACGTCGATCAATTCGGGTTCGCGTGAAAGCGTGTAGCCTCCCGTCGCACCTCGCGTTGCGTTCACAAGCCCCGCCTTTTTTAGCGCTGCGATGAGCTGCTCAAGATACGCCTCACTGATACTTTGCTGTGCAGCCAAGGACGCTATACTAACCATGCCGTTTCCGTACTCCACGGCCAAATCTACCATTGCTTTTAATCCGTAACGACCGCGAGTGGAAATCTTCATACAGCGCGCCTCCAATTCCTATCAAACTACTTGGATATCATCCAATGCAACTTTACCACGACAAAAATCGCATGTCAATAATGCCGAGTAAATCGGTTGGAATTATTTTGTGAAGTTCTTTTGAAGATTACTCCGCATCATTTTTAGCAAGATGCTTCCACTGTCATTCTGAGCAAGAAAATCCCCTTCGGGCATCATCGTAGCATCGGCACATATCGTACCTTTCGTATATGCGGCGGCATGAAACCATGCCACCCTACAATGGACGACGTTGTCCGAGTTTATGTTTTGGTAAACCTGCTGTCATTTCGAGCAACGCGAGAAATCCCCTTCGGGCTATCACCAAAGCATCGGGACGCATACCGTAGAACACACGGCGGCATGAAATCATACCGCCCTACAGGGAAAAACTCCGGGGCATATCGCGCATCCCGTGAAGTAGCTGTGCCTTCGTGTTGCCACTGTCATTTCGAGCGGCCTCCGGGCGGGAGACGCCCTACGCCACTAGCCTGCGGGCGTCGAAGCGAGAAATCCCGAGGACTTTCGCCATAGCAACAGCACCAGCCGTGAAATACGCGCCGGCATGAAATCATGCCGCCCTACCTAGAGTAAACCTATTCAATTGCAGGAGCTAGGCGTTTTTTGTGCAACAAAAAGGCGCATCCCAAAAATGGAAATGCGCCTTGCTTTTAGAAATTCGCTTGCTATTTCACCTTGATGTAAATGAGATGTGAGCCGTTTTCGCCCGACTTAACGCTTTTAATCTCGAAAATACCGAGGGATTTTATGAATAGTGTGAGCTTTGGATAGCCGAAGTTTCTTACGTCAAAATCCGGATAGCGCTTCACGAGAAGGTTGCCAATGGTGCCGATGAACATCCAATCATCCTCATCGGAATTGTCCTCAACAATAAGCTTTATGGCATCCTTAATGGTTTCAATATCTGTCTGCGGTTCGCCACCCTCCAGCTTAGGCAATTCCGTGCTCCCGCAGGGCTTTATAACCTCTTCCTTGGGGCTTGGGAGCGCGGCTTTGGGTGCAGGCTTTACTTCCTTTTTCTCCTGGTTTTTCCGCTCCTCCTGCTTCCTGACGCTTTGCGCTTTACGCTCGGCTGCGGCAAGGATATCGAGGTATTTAAACATGTCGCAGGCCTTAATGAAGGAATTAGGCGTCTTCTTCTCCCCCATACCTACCACCATCATGCCCGATTCGCGAAGCCGTGCGGCGAGGCGCGTAAAATCGCTGTCGGACGATACAAGGCAAAATCCGTCCACCTGTTCAGAATACAGTATATCCATAGCATCTATAATCATTGCCGAGTCGGTGGAGTTTTTTCCGGTCGTGTAGCTGTACTGCTGAATGGGCAGTATCGAGTTATCAAGCAGCACCGTTTTCCAAGAAGCGAGCGTGGGTTTTGTCCAATCCCCATAGATACGCTTATAGGTAGCGATACCGTCCTTGGATATCTCGTTTAAAATTATCTTTATGTATTTATCGGATACGTTGTCCGCATCAATCAGTACCGCAAACTTTTTTTCGCTTGCCATAGTACCCCCTTCGGCTGTTGCCGCATGCATCGGCTTGTTACAGTTCAGTATAACATATTTATGGAAGTTGCAAACCCCTAGGCAGTTAAAAGATACCAACTTTCTATCATCTAATTGATCTATCTTTTAAATTTTATTTCATTATGTTATGCTTTTGACAATGCAGCAAACAACGATTCTGTTTATATTTGGGGGAGGATGTAGACATGGAAATCAATGCGACTGTCGTTTATACCGAAAAGAATCTGAATGATTTCATTCAATTTTCACTGTTTCGCGGCAAATACTATAAAGCGATCGGTGTACTGCTTCGGATACTCGGACCTTTGCTTTTTCTTGCTGGCGTCTATTATATGTGTACAAGCGATGATTCTCCCATCCCCGCAACTTTTATTTTTGGCATTTTTTTAATCGTATATATGTACATTACCCCTCTGCAGACTTCCAAAAGGTCGCAAAAAACGGTTGGGGCGTTAAACCGGTACATATTTTACGAGACCGAATTCCATATAGATACACAATCTGCGTTGGGAGCAAGCTCTTCACAACTCAAATACAACGAACTTCATTCCGTATACGAAACAAACGAGTATATTTACTTATTTAACAGCACCGGCACGGCGCACATCGTGGACAAAAGTGTCCTTCCCGTAGGTTTGGCACAGGAGCTGCATTCACTTCTTTCAAAGCAAGTGAAAAAGTATGTTGTTTGTCAGGGGTGTAAGGTTTAAGTGTACCATAGGAAGTTGAAATGCATCGGCTGCATACATGATTTATTACTCTGTAAATATGTCAAACAACGATTCTGCTTTATACCACCAAATTAAAAATGTAGGCGGCGCAAATGCGCCGCCTGCATAATTTACTATTCTCTTTTACTCGTACAGCGCAAACCTCTTCGTCATCTCGATGACCTGTGCCTTTACGCTAGGCACAGCATCCTCGCCGCGGAGGATTACGTCGTTTAGAAGTTCGCCAACCGTTTGCATTTCCGCTTCTTTTAACCCGCGCGTGGTGACAGCGGGGGTGCCGATGCGGATGCCGCTTGTAACAAAGGGGCTTCTTGTTTCAAACGGGATGGTATTTTTGTTGACGGTGATGTTCGCTTGATCTAAAAGCGCCTCAACCTCTTTGCCCGTGCGGCCGGATGCGGTTAGATCAACGAGCATTAGGTGGTTGTCCGTGCCGCCCGATACGAGGCGAACACCGCTTTTCATAAGCGAATTTGCAAGCGCTTTGGCGTTTAAGACCACCTGATGCTGGTAGGCCTTAAAAGCGGGGCTTGCGGCTTCAAGGAAGCAAATTGCCTTTGCGGCAATAATGTGCATGAGCGGGCCGCCCTGTGTGCCGGGGAAAATGCCCTTGTCGATTGCCTTTGCAAGCTCCTCACGGCAGAGGATAAGTCCGCCGCGCGGGCCGCGCAGGGTTTTATGGGTGGTGGAGGTAACGACATCGGCATAGGGCACGGGATTCATGTGCTCGCCCGCAGCCACAAGGCCCGCAATATGCGCCATATCCACCATGAAGTAGGCACCGACTTCCTTTGCGATTTCGCTCATACGCTTAAAGTCGATGGCACGTGGATATGCGCTTGCGCCCGCGACAATCATCTTAGGCTTGTTTTCAAGTGCGAGCTCGCGAAGCCTGTCGTAGTCGATTTGCTCTTCCTTCTCACTTACACCGTAAGGGACGATTTTAAAATATTTGCCGGACATATTCACGGGGCTGCCGTGGGTAAGATGTCCGCCGTGGGATAGGTTCATGCCGAGTATGGTATCGCCGTACTCAAGCAGGGAGAAATACACCGCGAGGTTTGCCTGCGCACCGCTATGAGGCTGCACGTTTGCATGCTCTGCTCCAAACAGCGCTTTTGCGCGATCGCGTGCAAGGTTTTCTACGATGTCTACGCACTCGCAGCCGCCGTAGTAGCGTTTGCCGGGGTAACCCTCGGCGTATTTGTTGGTGAGGTGGCTGCCCATGGCGGCCATGACGGCTTCGGACACGAAGTTCTCGGAAGCAATAAGCTCCAGATGATCCCTCTGGCGCTTCAGCTCCATTTCCATGGCGGAAGCGACTTCCGCATCGGCCTTTTTGATGATATCAAATTGTATCATGTAAACCTCCATGCTTAAGGCGCAGGGGTTCAACTCCCCCCGAACCTTAGAAATGCTCGATTCATTATAAAATACGGCGCGTAGGTTTTCAACCTTCGCGGGTAGGATATGAAGGGATATATTCTGTAAGGCCGTCACATAAAAGCACCAATGATGACTTTTTTGCCCCTTTGGGGCACCGAACCCGCTACTGCGCTGTATGCATTTAATTGTATATACGTAGTATACATTTAGCGCAACAGCCCCTGGTCCCTGCCGCAATAATGGTGGGACGTGCAATACGTACTGTTGTTTTATCTATAGCTCCGGGGGATTTCTCGTTTGGCTTCGCCGAACTCGAAATGACAGGTGGAAACCAGCTCCTGCCTTTTGAACCAGACCGCTACCGGCTTTTGCAAGCTGCGGTCATCAGAGCTGGTATTTGCACAACAACTCGTCGCCCAAAAGCACCACGCAGTGGCCGTTTTAAGGGGGTTAGGGGTTTGTTAAGGGGCCGAAGGGGGGAAATCGGAATCCCCTCTGGCCCCTTAACGTCTATCGTTTATACTTTTCCAGTCTCATGCACACCATGCGGTTTTCGCCGGCAGCTTAGATATTCTCGTCGATAAACTCCGCGATGAGGTGCTTAGGGCGTGCGCCGACAAAATGCGCTGCCTCTTTACCATCCTTCATGAGATATACGGCGGGTATGCTCTTTACGCCATAGCGCGCAGCAACATCCACATCAGAATCGACATTCACTTTGCAGATCTTCACCTTGCCGTCGTAATCTTTGGCAAGCTCATCAAGCGTTGGGCCTATCATGCGGCAGGGGCCGCACCAGGGTGCCCAAAAATCTACCAGCACGGGGATTGCGCTTTTTTCTACCTCCGCCTCAAAATCAGCGGCAGTTACATGCAATACGTCTGCCATACGATAACCTCCCTAAAAAATGCAAATCGTGGCTAAATCACCTTTTTGCTATTGTACCACAATATGCAAAAAAAACACTATTTTTACTGCTCATCCACGCAAATGTGGAGTTCGTTGAGCTGTTTGTCATCTACAACGTCGGGCGCATCCGTCATCAAGCACGCTGCCGTCTGGACCTTCGGGAAGGCGATTACGTCGCGGATATTGCTTGTGCCCGTTATGAGCATCACGAGCCTGTCGAGGCCAAATGCAATGCCACCGTGCGGGGGTGTGCCGTACTTGAACGCCTCCATTAAAAAGCCGAAGCGGTTCCATGCCTGCTCTTTGGTAAACCCGAGCGTACGGAACATTTTCTCCTGCAATTCGGAGGAATGGATACGGATGGAGCCGCCACCTACTTCGTTGCCGTTTAATACCATGTCGTACGCCTTGGCACGAACCTTGGAAGGATCTGTATCCATAAGCTCCAAGTCCTCGTCCTTGGGGCTTGTGAACGGGTGATGCATGGCCGAAAAGCGGCCCTCCTCCTCATCGTACTCAAGAAGCGGGAAGTCCACAACCCAAAGGAGGTTGTACTTCATATCATCCATAAGCCCTAAGCGCCTGCCGACTTCAAGGCGAAGCGCGCCCAATGCCGTGCAGGTAACAAGGTCTTTCGCATCTGCAACCAAGAACACGATGTCGCCTGTTTTAGCATTGATGCGGTTTTTCAGAGCTTCCATTTGCTCGTCGGTGAAGAACTTCGCAAACGAGCACTGCATGCCGTCTGGCTTCATGCTCATCCACGCAAGGCCTTTAGCACGGTAGATCTTTACATGCTCGGTAAGCTCATCGATCTGCTTGCGGGAGAACTTGTCCGCCCCACCCTCTACGTTAATGCAGCGAACGCTACCGCCGTTTGCTACGGCATCTTTAAACACGGAGAAGGCACTTTCCTTTACAAGGTCGCTCACGTCGATAAACTTCAACCCAAAGCGGGTGTCCGGTTTATCGGAGCCGTAGGTTTCCATGGCTTCCTTGTAGGTCATGCGCGGAAGCGGAAGCTTCACATCTACGTCGAGCGTTTTCTTTAAAAGCGTCTGAATAAAGCCCTCGTTTACGGAAAGCACATCGTCCATATCCACAAACGACATTTCTAGGTCGATCTGCGTAAATTCCGGCTGACGATCTGCCCTCAAGTCCTCATCGCGGAAACAGCGGGCAATCTGCATGTAGCGGTCGAAACCCGAAAGCATCAAAAGCTGTTTATACTGCTGCGGGCTTTGCGGGAGCGCATAGAATTTGCCCGGATGTACGCGGCTCGGGACAAGGTAGTCGCGTGCGCCTTCGGGCGTAGACTTGCACAAAATAGGGGTTTCAATCTCCAAAAAGCCGTTTTTCGAATAATACTCGCGGATGATCTGCATCATCTCGTGGCGCTTCATAAGTATTTTCTGCATAGACGGACGACGAAGGTCGAGATAGCGGTATTTAAGGCGTATCTGCTCCTGTGTGTTGAGGTTATCATCGATATAGATGGGCGGTGTCTGCGCCTTGGAGAGAATTTTTAAATCCGTGGCTTGTAGCTCGTATTCGCCCGTTGCCATATCCTTATTGACCATATCGGGCGAACGGCGCGCAAGAACGCCTTTAACGGCTACAACATATTCGCTCCTGATGGTTTCCGCAAGCTTAAACACGTTTTTCGGTGTAAAGCTTTCGTTAAACACCACCTGCATTACGCCAGTGCGGTCGCGAAGCCCGATGAAGATGAGCGCGCCAAGGTTACGCCATGTGCCTGCCCAGCCCATCAGAAGTATTTCTTTGCCTACGTCCTCTTCCTTAACATTCGCGCAATAGCTGCTGCGCTTCCAACCCTGCAATAGTTCTGCCATAAAGAAAACCTGCTTTCCTTTGGAAATTTATGGGATACGGTTTTGTGTGATTCGATGTTAGTGACGCGGGGCGTCGGGGACGCCGCCCCCTACGGAAATTACCGCATAATCTCTTTTAACGCCGCTTCGACTTCGTTAAACTTTGCTTCGCTTTCAAAGCCGTCTGCCATGCGTTTTAATTTTACGATGCCTTTGTTGAGTTCGTCCTCGCCGAGTATGGCGACGATACGAGCGTTTATCTTATCGGCATATTTAAACTGTGCCTTAAAGCTTCTGCCCACATGGTCGAACTCTGCCTTAACGCCGCTTTGCCTTAAATGCTGCACAAGCTTAAACCCGGCTGTTCGAGCCGCTTCGCCAAGCGCTGCCACATACACTTCGGGAGGTTCATCCTGCGGCATATTCGCCCCTTGCAGCTGCGCCACAAGCAGAAGCCTTTCCATGCCCATGCCAAAGCCCATGCCGCTAATCTTCGGGCCTCCCAATTCCTCCATGAGCCCATCGTACCTTCCGCCGCCGCATACGGTACCGGTGTAGCCGTTGCCGTCAGAGACGATTTCAAATACGGTCTTGGTATAATAATCAAGCCCGCGCACGATGAACGGATCGACCGTATAGGCGACATCCGTTGCATTAAGGCAGGATTTCAACTCCTCAAAGTGGTCGTGGCATTCATCGCACAAATGCTCGAGTATGCTCGGTGCATTGGCGGCAACCTTTTTGCAGGATTCCTCCTTGCAATCGAGTATTCTTAAGGGATTTTTTTCAAGGCGCGTTTTGCATGTTTCACAAAGCATTGTGTAATGCTCACGGAAATATGCCTTGAGCTTTTCGTTATATGCGGGGCGGCATTTGGGGCAGCCGATGCTGTTGATGAAAAGCGTCAGCCCTTTGAGGCCAGATTTATGCAGCATATCGAGCGCTATGGATATGCATTCCGCATCCGCACTCGCCTTTGGTGCACCGTAAACTTCAATGCCAAACTGGTGATGCTCGCGTAATCTTCCGGCTTGCGGCTTATCGTAGCGGAACACCGGGCAATACAAATAATAAAGCTTAGTCGGTTGGGCTTCGTTATATAGGCTGCTTTCTAAAAACATCCGCGCAGCACCCGCTGTACCCTCGGGCTTTAGCGTAACGGAGCGTCCGCCCTTATCGAGGAATGTGTACATCTCCTTTTGCACGATATCCGTAGTATCGCCTACGCCGCGTAAAAAAAGCTCCGTATGCTCAAAAACGGGCGTACGTACCTCACGGAAACCATAGTTTTCGCAGACGGAACGCGCGATGCTTTCGATGTACTGCCATGCCTTGCTCTCGCCGGGCAAAACGTCCTTTGTACCCTTTGGTGCCTGATAGGATGCCATGATGAACCCCTTTCGATTCAATATCAATGTAAGAAAAAAGGCCTCGCGTCCACATAGGGACGGGAAACCCGCGGTGCCACCCTGCTTGAGCCTATAAAAGACTCCACTCATACCGTTAACGCCGGCATACGTCCGCGCTTTCACACGGAGGCTCACGGTTGTCTTTTCGCACGTTTCCCTGCCGCCGCGGCTCTCAGCTATGCCATCGGCTCTCTTTTCGCGTCCACGCGGTACTTTTTCCGCTCATTGCCTGTTTATTGATGGATTATACACGCCCGCATGCGGCTTTGTCAATGTATGACATGCTTTGAAGCAAGTCAAACTCGGGGAATACATCCCGTGCGATAAACTCCCCGCGGTCTATCATGGCGGCTATTTCATCCCATGTGGCGGCACGGGCGTCGATTGTTTCACCTTCTTGTACAACTACATTTGCGAGATCGAATTCTTGGCGGAAAAGCCAGCTGTCAAAAATAGAAACCTCCCGCCGATAGGTCAAAATAAGCTCAGCGTTTTGAGGAAGCAACGTGATGCCTGCTTCCTCTTGTGCCTCCCGGATTGCAGCAGTTAGGCTACCCTCGCTCGTAAGCGCACTTCCGCTAGGAACCTCCCACATACCGGGGTAGCCAAGCTTATTAAATGCCCTACGCGTAATGAGGAATTCTCCCTGTTCATTCACAATCCATGCCCGCACAACAAGATGATATTCGCCCTCTTGCATTGGCTCGCCGCGCCTGTGCGTGCGGCCTATAGGATTTCTGTTTTCATCGAGAATATCCCAAATTTCATCCTTCACCTTATCAAGCCCAAGCCACGACTGCATTTTTTTGTATAGCAACGGTAAAATCGCCGGATAGGTCAGCTTATCGGGCAATGTTTCAAACGGCTTTACCTCCGCCATTTCGCTATTAGGAGGTAATGCACCAAGCATTTTTATATCGGCATAGAACACCTGACCGTAGCTAAACTCCGTCTCTCGGTGCACGGCATAATCAAACGCCGGGTGGATAAAGAATTCCGTTGCACCCGTTTCCTCATAAAGCTCACGTTTTGCGCATTCAAGTGTGGTTTCACCCTTCTCCAAATGCCCGCCGGCCGTTTCCCATGTATCGCGGCCTTTTTGACGGCAATACAGCCATTTGCCATAGTCTCTGGCAAAAATGACAGCGAAGCGGTATTTTTCGAGCTTTCCGGTCTCAGAAACCGTTACCCTAAGAGGCTCACCGTGTTTTGTATAGAATTGCTTTGCTATGCATTCGGCTGTTTCGCGGGCATCTTCGGTTCCATCCACGCGCACAACGGGGCACGGGCAATTATTCATCCATTGCTCATGCATGGCGCGCGAGCGCATAGTTATATCGCCCGCATCATAGCCTTCTGCCCATTGTAAGAATTCGAGATGGTTGTTGTACATGTCGCCGCCTTCAAGAATGCGGTCTTTGAATCTTTCGCGTTCTCGCTTATGCAAGCGCTCTATGCGAACCTCTGTCGGGGTTAAAACGAACACAGCAAGGACGAGGAACGGCAAAAGCGGCTCATCCCACTTTACGGCGCTTCCGGACAAAACAAAGCGAGGGTATGTACGTATATCCTTTAATAGCATCGCCTGACGTTCCTCCCGCGGGCGAACAACCGTAAAAGGCACGTCTGATTTTTGCCAAAAGTAATCGTCTATATCGAGATGTGTAAACCCAAGCACGCGTGCAAGCTCACGCCCGCGCGTTGTCGTGCCCGAACCGCTCGCACCGAACACGATGATGCCGTGAGGATGATCCATGATGCAACCTCCGTCTATTTAATTAGAAGTGGTTATGAGGCGGTAAGACGATAACGA
>JAEZLG010000243.1 GCA_023435855.1 Bacillota bacterium
GCCGACAGGACCTATGGCCGTCGCTTTGTGCGCTGTATCTAGAGGAAGATAAAAGAAAGAGTGGTTATGGAAGAATTTTACTGGAGCACGGCCTCAAGGAGGCCAAAAAGCACGGGATTAGCAACGTATATCTTTCCAACGACCATACTTCCTATTACGAAAGATACGGCTGGCGGTTTATCGGCGTGGGGTATGGTCCCTTCGGCGAATCGCGCATTTATGAGAACAACTCAGCGGAATAAGGCGCCCATCAACACATCAAGGGCCGTTCCTGTCTATTTTACAACGTAACCACACACGAATTGAGCAAAACAGTCAGCGCGTCGTAAGGCCAGCCTTTTGATGCGCTTTCGTTTTGTATACGCTGAAACTAATAAAACAATCAGTCTTCGTATATCTCTCGCGATCCTTCAATGGCTTCTCCTACCGAGCTTTCTACACAGCGGATCGCTCCTTGTGCGTCGCGCGCTTGTATAAATGCGTTTAGCCGTTTAGCGTTGTCGCTAAGCGAGGCATTGCCGTGCTTTCGAGAGAACCTTGCCCATAGGTTCAAAATCGGAGCGCGGAAGGACCGGTAGATGAGAGGCGCAAATGTGTTGCCGCTCACAAACGCAAGCTCATGGTAATAGCCGTAGGCTGCCTCCGCTGTCTTCTCGGGGGTATTTGCTTCCTCAAACGCTTGTAAACGCTCCGAAAGCGTATGTAAATCCCCGTTCGATGCGTTTGTCGCGGCAAGCTCCGCGGCAAGCCGGTCGAGGATGAGCTTGATTTGCAATATAGAGCGCACTTCGTCACGTCTAAGCCTGCCGCCGTTATATCGCATTAGGGCAAGCAGCGTATCCGCCGTACCGTTTCTTCGAAAGTCCGATACGGTTGCGCCGATGCGGGGGCGAATTTCCACAAAACCTTTCTGCTCCAGTTCGCTAAGACCTGCATTTACGACCGCACGACTTACCTGCATGGCTTTTGCAAGCTCGCGCTCGGGCGGCAGCTTCTCGCCGATGGCAAGCTTACCCGAAAGTATCATTCCCTCCAGCTCTTGTACGAATAACTCCTTAAGCGACGGTGCACTCAACTTGGGAAATTGCATTACAATACCTCCAAACATTGGTTCAACCAGATACCAAAACTATTTTACCATCGTTTTTTCCCAAATACAAGCCTTCTAAATACGAGAAACACGCAAAATGACAGGGAAGTTGCACATTATATTGACTAAGAAATAACAAAGTGTTACACTACAGGTAAGTCTGGTACAACCAATTCACATCTATGCGCATATGGGAGGGTTCAACATGTTTCTGTTCGAGGCGATTCCCTGGTACACCTGGTTGATGTTTATAGCAGTAACTCTCGGGCTTATATTGCTCAACGAGTTTTCGCGAATCAACAAGTGGACAGCGCTTTTGTGCTTTGCCGTGCTTCCGCTCGTGTTGACCATATTCGTATGGCCGAATACTGCAGGTGCGGACTCAAGCACGGGTACATGGTTCCACTGGGTGAAGGTATATTCGGCACTTGCGGGCTGTTTGGGATTTTTGCTCATACGCTTGTGCAAAAAGGTGGAGCAGAGTAAATTCTGCTTTATATTCCCACCTCTCATTCTCGCCATTAACATTTTGGAAGCTTGCGTGCGCGACTTCCAGTGCTTTAGTCTAAACGGCATCGTAGACGGTGTAATGATGGTAGGCGGGCCGTGGAACATCATGAACGGCATTGCAGGCATATTGAACATACTCACCATCACGGGCTTTATGGGCATCTATGTTGCAAATGATAAGCGGCGCGATATGATGTGGCCCGATATGCTCTGGTTTTGGGTAATCGCCTACGACATATGGAACTTCGCCTATGTTTATAACTGCGTGAGTGACCATTCCTTCTATGCGGGTGCGGCACTTTTAATTGCGCCTACTTTGACCGCGTTCTTTATCAAAAAAGGCGCGTGGCTGCAGCACAGAGCGCATACACTCGCGTTTTGGATGATGTTTACTATGGCTTACCCCACGTTTGTGGATGACACCATATTCTCGGTAAAATCGAGCCATGATCCTGTCGCACTGTTTGTCGTAAGCGCGCTTGCGCTCGCTGCCAATATAGCTGTTGTCGTATACGCGCTATACCGCATGAAAAAGTATAAGCTCAACCCTCTCAAGCAAGAAATCTACACCAACTTAAAGGTGTATAATGAGGTTGCGGCGAAATAAACCGCTAACTCATCCCAAAGGAGAAACAGCATGGATAACTTCAAGATTCTTACCATCAAACAAAGCGTTTTTGAAAACAACGACCGCGACGCGGAGCTTCTTCGCGGTGAACTAAGAGATAAGGGCGTTTTCCTTCTCAACCTTATGTCATCACCGGGTGCAGGGAAGACCACTACCCTGACAAAAACCATCAAAACCCTAAAAAGCGAACTTAGCATCGGCGTGATGGAAGCGGATATCGATTCCGACGTAGACGCCCGCACCATTGAAGCTACCGGAGCGCGTGTAATTCAGCTCCATACGGGCGGCATGTGCCATCTCGATGCGGATATGACGCGGCAGGGACTAAACGGTCTCACAACCGACGAACTCGATCTTATCTTTTTAGAGAACGTAGGCAATCTAGTATGCCCCGCGGAGTTCGACACAGGTGCTACCAAGAACGCCATGATCCTAAGCGTGCCCGAGGGCGATGATAAACCCTTAAAGTATCCGCTTATGTTCACCATCTCAGACGTGCTTCTCATCAATAAAATCGACGCAGCTGCGCTATTCGACTTCGACTTTGAAGCATGTGCCGCTCGCGCGAAAAAACTTAACCCGAATATTAAAATTTTCCCCGTTTCCGCCAAAACAGGCGAGGGTATGGAGGCGTGGTATGCGTGGCTTCGTGAAGAAGTCAATACCTACCGCAGCACGCTAAAAAAATAACGGAGGCAGCATGGAAAGTATCACCAAAATGTGGTTCCCGGAAGGGTACGAATGTAAGTACAACGAAAAGGTCATGCAGTTTGCCAACATGCTCGGCAGGAAAAAGCCCGGTAAAGGCTATCAATGGGACGATCCCGAGTATGTTATTCTGGAACCCGGCGTAGATGATGAAATGGCCGAAATGGGTATTGCTATGGGTTATTTCACCAAGCGCACGGCAAGTGAAATGGCCGTTATCACAGGCAAGAGTGAGGCATACTGCTATGAGCAGATGATGAAGCTTGCCAAATATGGAACCACTATTTTAAACAACATCGATGGTGTAGATACTTTCTGGCATGCTGAAAGCTGGATACCCGGTATCATGGAAATAATCGTAAATAGCCTTGAAAACGTTGAGAAATATCCTGTCGTTGCGTACGCAATGGAAGCCTACGGGCGTGTGCGCGGACCGTTTAGCGCGGGTATGTTCCCGCCGGGCATAGGCCTTATGCGTGTGATTCCCATAGAATCTTCCATTGACGGGTCAAGCCGCCGTGCCGACTATGAGGAAATCTCCAAATATCTAAACGAGAACACGGTATTTTCCTGCTCGCCGTGCTCATGCCGCACCGACCGCGAGGTCATGGGTGAGGGTTGCGGCCATTTGAAGGAGGATATGTGCATTCAAATGGGGCATGCTGCGGAGTACTATATCCGCACGGGACGTGCTCGCTCCATCACGCGCGAGGTAGCTTTTGACATCATCAAACGTGCCGAAGAGAACGGCCTCATGCACCAGATCCCGAATATTGACGGTTCGGGTAAAACCCATGCCATCTGCAATTGCTGCGGGTGTTCGTGTCTTTCGCTTCGCTCGGGAGCAATGTATAAGAACACCGACATGATTCGTTCAAATTATGTCTCGCGCGTAGATAAAGAAAAGTGCGTAGCCTGCGGCCAGTGCGTGGAAAACTGCCCTATGAACGCCTTAAAGCTTGGGCAAAAACTCTGCTCGCAAACCACGGTTGTGGATACTATCACAACCACATACACCCCGCGCGACAACGAATGGGTGGAGAAAGACTGGAATGCCGATTTCCGCCTCAACCGAGAGGAGGTTGTCAGCACCGGTACCGCTCCTTGTAAAACCAATTGCCCCGCGCATATAGCGGTGCAAGGCTACATTAAGCTTGCAGCGCAGGGCAAGTACCGCGAGGCGCTCGAGCTTATTAAAATGGAAAATCCGTTTCCCGCCGTATGCGGCCACGTATGCAACCGTCGCTGTGAGGACGCCTGCACGCGAGGCGATGTGGATGATCCTGTTGCCATCGACGAGATTAAAAAGTTTATTGCGAAGCAGGATCTCAATAAACAAACGCGTTTTATACCGCAAAAACGCAACGATTACAGCGATAAAAAAATAGCCATCGTCGGCGCAGGGCCTGCAGGGCTTTCTTGCGCATATTATCTTGCCATCGATGGGTACGATATCACGGTATTTGAAAAAGAAGAGCGCTTAGGGGGCATGCTCACGCTCGGCATCCCTTCGTTCGTGATGGAAAAAAGCGTTGTGGAAGCGGAGATCGATATCTTAAAAGAGCTCGGCGTAAAATTCAAGACCGGCGTGGAAGTGGGGAAGGATATTACGCTTGATGAGCTTCGTGAGCAGGGCTTTAAGGCTTTCTACGTTGCCATCGGCGCACAGGGCGGACGAAGCCTCTGCATTGAAGGTGAAGACGCGCAGGGTGTTTTATCCGGCGTAGAGTTTTTAAAGAAAGTAAATCTCCAAGAAGGCAAACATGTTTCGGGCAAAGTCATTGTAATCGGCGGCGGCAATGTGGCCGTGGACGTGGCGCGCTCCGCTATTCGAAGCGGCGGAGAAACCGTATCTATGTACTGCCTCGAAAAGCGCGAGGAGATGCCGGCACTTGATGAGGAAAAGGCCATAGCTGAGGCAGAAGGTATACATATCGTAAACAGCTTAGGACCCAAACGTATCTTGACGAACGACGGTAAGGTAACAGGAGTTGAGTTTAAGCGCTGCACGCAAGTGTTTGATAAAAATGGCCGTTTTGCGCCGCAGTATGATGAAAACGACACCATTACCGTGGAGGCCGATTGGGTACTCGTGTCCGTGGGGCAGAGTATCGTTTGGGGAGAACTCCTAAACGGCGCAAAGGCGGAGCTTAATCGCAACAATACCATTTTAGTGGATGACTGGACGTATCAGACTGCCCAAGACGATGTTTTTGCAGGGGGCGACGCGGTTACAGGCCCTAAATTCGCCATTGATGCCATCGCAGCCGGCAAGCAGGCAGCTATATCCATCCACCGTTTCGTACACCCCGGGCAGGACTTGCGCTTCGGGCGCAGCCGCCGCGCGTTTATTGAACTGGATAAATCCGCTGCCATCTTAGAAGGCTACGACAACACGCCGCGCCAACGCGTAGGTGAGGTAGATGGATCGGAAGCCAAAAAGACATTCCGCGACATACGCGGCACATTTACCGAAGAGCAGATGAAGAAAGAAAGCGACCGCTGCCTTAGCTGCGGCGCAACTGTAACCGATGAGTATATGTGTATAGGCTGCGGCATGTGTGTCACAAAGTGCAAATTTGACGCTATTCACCTAGAGCGCGTGTACAACGGCACCGGCGTGAAGTTTCTCGATATTAAAAAGTCTATCATGCCCTATGTGTTGAAGCGCAAAGGCAAAATCGCCCTAAAAAAGGTGAAGAACATATTCGTAAAGGCGAATTGAGAAATGCATGAGCTTGGCGTGATGATCGAAATTGTTAAGTCGGTCGAAAAAATTTATTACGAGCAGCGCTTAAATAAGATCGATGCGCTTGTGCTGCAGATAGGCGAACTGTCTCCTGTGATACCTAAGTTTATCGAGGCATGCTATCCTGCAGCTGCAGACGGTACGGTGCTTGAAAACACACGACTTGTGATTGAGACGCTGCCGGGTAACGGGCGATGCAGGCATTGCCATAAGGTATTTAATGTAGTAGAGCATAAAAGAAAATGCCCGCATTGCGGTTCGCCGCGCTTTGAGTTGTTGAGCGGCAGGGAGTTTGTAATTAAAGAAATCGTAGCGTGTTAAAACTCGATAGTATGAATAAGAGCCGTATGCTTTGGCATGCGGTTCTGCTTTTGCTGTGACAGCAGCTAGAAGGACAATGTTTGATATACAAAAGCTGCGTGTGATATTATATTACCAAATTTCGTCAACATTTAACGAAGACCGGGCATTTGCCCATAAATTCCGGAGGAAGCCTATGGTGTGGAAAAAGGGAGCATGCGTTTTAGTTCCACCTTTAATGGCTGTTTTCGTGCTTGCGTTTATGCTGCTGCTGAACGCCTTACTGCCTGCACCCAAAGCTGCAGGCGGAACGCTTGACCTTACATCATGGAGCGGAAAAAATGCATTTTCACTTGCGGGCGAATGGGAGTTTATCGACGGTGCGCTGCTAAATATCGGACAGATTGAAGCCGATGCACCCGAGCGTATACTTGTAACAGTGCCCAGTGCTTGGAATGATCTCCATTCAGAAGAGCCTTTGCAGCAAAGCGGATACGGGCGGGCTACATACGTTTTACATGTCAAAGGTGCATTGCGCGGTGAGCGTTATGGCCTGCGTACACAGGTTGTGGGAGGCGGGTATCGGCTTTATGTGAAGGATACCCTTGCAGCACAGGGGGGTGCATTTTCAGACACTGAAATTGCTTCGGCGGGTAAGCATCGCCCGCAGCTCGCCTACTTTACAGCTCCGGACAGCAATTTCGATATTGTTTTGCAGGTAGAAAACCATATTTATGGGCTCGGGGGTATGTGGAGGCCCATTCTATTTGGAACTGAGCGGCAAATTATGGTGACGGATGCTCTCCTGCACGACATAACAAATGCTTCTGTCACCTGTTTGTTGGCGGCAATTCTATTTTACGTCATCTTTTTTGCAGCACAGCGCGGCGAAAAGGATGCGCTTTTTATGCCGGCACTTTGCGCTGCAGCGCTTTTGCGCGTCCTCCTCATCGGAGATGCCCCCCTTGGGACGCTGTTCCCTGCGATACAGCTAAAGTGGCTCACAAGGTTTAACTATTTCAGCATGCCTCTCGCACAATTCTTGCTCCTGTATTTTGTATATCACTGCTACCCCGGCATCGTGCCACGCTATCAGGTAGCAATGGTTTTGGGCTACATGGTCGCTGTATCTGCTCTGGTTTTTCTTTTGCCTCTCCCTATTATAATGCCCTTGTACGCGGTCATGAACGGCGTGCTCGTTGCTGTAATGGCAGCCGTAGTCATCCACCTTGCGCGTGCAGCGTATCAGGCGCGCGACGGTTCGCCGCTGATGCTTGGTGGGGTGTGTTTACTGCTTTCGCTGATACTTTACAAAATGCTTGCGCCGGACGGAAGCGTTGCTACGTACTTTGTAAAAAGTTCCGCACCTGAATACCTGACGATGATTTTTGCGCAAATTGGCGTTACGGCTTTGCGCTACCGCAAAGCGCGCGAGACGGAAGTCGCCTACCTAAGAGGGCAGATCCGCCCGCATTTTATCAACAATGTGCTCACGGCTATCATTGCGATCTCTCGCGAAAAGCCCGATGATGCACGAGATCTCCTGGTAAATTTCAGCACATATCTACGCGGTTTCTACAGCATTGAGCATGCACAAACCATTACCGTTTCGCAGGAGATGGAGTATGTTTACGCTTATGCTGCTCTTGAACAGGCACGGTTTAATGGCTTTCCTCGCCTTACATGCGAAATTGCAGAGGAGCACGCTCTAATCCCGCCGCTTACGCTGCAGCCTCTTGTGGAAAACGCGTTTGTACATGGATTAAACCTGAAAAGGGAAGAAGGCATAGTTACGGTATATGTGTTACGCTCAAAAAACGGAAAGCTCCGCGCAGGTGTGCGTGACAACGGCGTTGGCATTGCCTGTTTAAAACCTGCAGGTCAGCAAGGCATCGCGCTGACGAATATCGACCGCCGCCTACAGAGCCTTTATAGAACCACGCTGGTGTTTTCAGTACCCGAGGGGGGCGGCTGCGAAGTGTATTTTGAAATCCCGCTGATGGAGAGTAAATATGAAGATCACTCTTGTTGACGACGAGCCGCTTTGCCTTAAGGAACTCCAATATTTACTCCAAAGCCACGCCGGGGTTGAAGTGATAAGCACGGATACGGATCCCGATAAAGCGCTTTCAACCATTGCTGAGAACCCCCCCGATGCGGTGTTTCTTGATATCGATATGCCCGGTATTGGCGGGGTTGAGTTAGCTCAGAAAATGTTGGAACGAGTACCTCGTGTGCTTATTGTATTCGTAACCGCTTATCCCCAATTTGCGCTTGAAGCATATGCTGCGCACCCGCAGGATTTTTTGCTCAAACCTGTAAGTCGGGAGAGGCTTGCATCCTGTATAGCGTATTTGGAAAAACAACTGGTGCGGCAGTATAGCACTGAAGCTTTAAAAATAAATTGCTTCGGCGGTTTTTTACTGGAAGCACCTATTCATATCAAATGGGAAACGCGGCGTGTACGTGAGCTTTTCTTATACCCTGTG
>JAEZLG010000262.1 GCA_023435855.1 Bacillota bacterium
GAAACCGAAGCGCTTACGCTTGAAAGTAACCTAATTAAAGAACTCCTGCCGCGCTACAACATACTTTTAAAGGACGATAAGCATTTCCCCTATGTACGGCTCGATATTAAAAAAGCGTATCCGCGCTTTGAGGTGGTCAGAAGTGTCAAAAACGACGGTGCGCGCTATTACGGCCCTTATCTTAGCGGTTTAGCGCTGCGCGACTCGCTTAATGCCATCCGTGAAATGTTTCCCGTACGCCATTGCTCAAAGGATATCCTAAAGGCTATAGCGCGGCGTGAGCGGCCATGTTTGATGTACCACCTCGGAAAATGCTGCGCTCCCTGTACGGGCAATGTTAGCCGTGAGGAGTACCACGAACTGCTCGATCAAGTGGGTCATTTTCTTGAGGGGCATACCGAACCCATACTGACTATGCTCAATTCTAAGATGAACGAGGCAGCCGAGGCGATGGATTTTGAGCGCGCAGCGCAGATTCGCGACCGTATTGCATCGGTGCGCATTATGAGCGAGCAGCAGCAGGCGATTGCACCCTCGGAGTTTGAACGTGATGTGTTTGCATTCGTGCGTGATGAAGGTGACGCGGTGGTGTTTGCGCTGTTTGTTCGAAAGGGCAAGGTGGTGGGCACCAAGCGTATCGGTATTTCCTGCTCGGATGAGCCTGCGGGAGAAATCATGTATGCCTTTTTGCAGCAATATTATTTGGACGCAGGCTATGTGCCAAAAGAAATCGTCGTAAAGGACATGCCTGAAAACGCTGATGCGCTTAGCGAATGGCTGCGTGAACTTCGCGGGAGGAAGGTTGAAATCGTGTGCCCCAAGCGCGGTGAAAAGCGCAAGCTTGCTGAAATGGCTTATGCGAACGGGCTTGATATCATCAAAAAAACACGGGAGCTGGAGCACCGCACATGGGAACGCGGCGAAGGTGCGCTTGCACGTCTTTGCGAGATCATCGGTCTGGAGATTATTCCGGAGCGCATGGAGTGCTACGACAACTCGCATATCCGCGGGCGCGACACGGTATCGAGCATGGTGGTGTTTGTAAACGGTAAACCGGCTCCGACCGAATACCGGCGTTTTCGCATCAAGGGCGACACGGGCGGCGATGATTATCTTGCCATGCGCGAGGTGTTAACGCGCCGCTTTACGAACGCACGCGAAGGTAATTTGAAATTTTCCACGCTTCCGGACCTAATTGTGGTGGACGGTGGCAGAGGGCAATTGAACATTGCGCTTGAAGTGCTCGAAGAGCAGGGTTATGCCTTTGTTCCGGCCATAGGCCTTGCGGAGCGCAGCGAAACCATTCTTCTGCCAAACGTTGAGGAACCCATCGTGCTTGACAGACGCGATTCCGCGCTCCATATTTTACAGCGCATTAGAGACGAGGCGCATCGTTTTGCCATCACCTATCACAGGAGCCTGCGCTCCAAAAATGCGCTTTATTCCGTGCTCAACGAAATTACGGGTATAGGCCCCAAACGGCGAAGGGCGCTGTTTGATACGTTTATTACCGTGGATGCCATAAAAAAGGCCGATGTAGAGGAACTTATGAAAGCCCCGGGGGTCAATCGCCCCGCAGCAGAGGCCGTATTTAAGTTTTTTCATCCTCCCGAGGAGATAAACGAGGAGGCACCTTCGGAGAATTGACGCACTGCACCCGGAATGCTAAAATTATGTAAGTATTTACGTTTAAGTTAGGAGACCCGGTATTCCATGTATAAGGTATTTGCCACGGACATTGATAACACACTCACCCAGTCTGCAAAGGAAGTGCCGCAAGCAAATTATAAAGCCATTCGCCGCGCGATCGATGCGGGGATGAATGTGGTGCTCGCGACCGGTCGAGGCTATGTCGGTGCAGTGCATATCTGTCGCGCGCTCGACCTGCATGGACCCGTTATCACCTTTGGAGGCGCAAAAATCAACGACATCGATACCGGGGATGAGATATGCGGCACGTCTATGGAACAAGAGCTTATCATTGAGCTTCTTGAGTTGGGAATCGGTTACGGTGTTCATGCGCATATCTATCAGGGCGACGGCATTGTATACGAGTTAGAGAGTGAACCCGGGGATCAATACGCCGCCTTCCTTGGGCTAAAAAAAACCATTGATCCCGATATACGTAAAAAGCAATGGTCGAACGTTCCAAAGCTTCTTTATATCACTTCCCCCGAGAGGGTGAAGGAGCTTGAACCCATTCTCACGAAGCATTTTGAGGGACGGCTCGAAGTGAGCTTATCCAAACCCACATTTATCGAATTTACAACGGCAGGTGTTAACAAAGGAACTGCGCTCAAATGGCTTGCCGAGGAATACTATCATGTAAAGCGCGAGGAAGTCGCTGCTGCGGGAGACAACACGCTCGATAATTCCATGATCATCTACGCTGGCTTAGGCGCAGCCGTTAAAAACGCGGCTGAATCCACATTGGCAGTTGCGGATATAGAAATACCCGCCTGCACCGATTTTGGCGTAGCTTGGCTAATCGACAATGTTTTGTTGAAAGGGTAAAAGGTAACACAAATGCCCGTCTCTGTAGCCGTACGGGAGCTTGCAGCCGAGTTGGGCCTTGAGATACTCGTCGAGGGTAGTGGCAGCATAAGCTTCACAAACAGCGAAATTAACCGCCCCGGGCTTCAGTTTGCAGGGTATTACGAGCATTTTGCCGCGCAGCGCGTGCAGATCATCGGTAATGCGGAAATGTATTATCTGTACAGTCTGTCAGACGAGGAACTATACGGACGGCTGTCGAGGCTTATGAGCTTCGGTATTCCCTGCATCGTGTGCGCACGAGGCAACCACCCACCGCAAGCGCTCGTAAAAATTGCCGAGGACTATGCGGTACCGATATTAAAATCAGAGCTGCAGACCGGTGAAATCGGCCACCGCCTTACACAATACATGGAATTTAAGCTGGCGCCTAAAATACTTCTTCACGGTGTACTTTTGGATGTATTCGGCGTGGGTATGCTTATCACGGGCGAAAGCGGCCTTGGTAAAAGCGAAATGGCGCTTGAAATGATTAAGGCAGGCCATCGCCTTGTGGCGGATGACGTAATAGAGATAACGCGCGTACAAAAAAATGCCCTTATTGGGCGTGCACCGGAGCTTACAAGGCATCTTGTGGAGGTGCGCGGCATTGGCATCATCGACGTGCGCTTTCTTTACGGTATAGGTGCGGTAATCCAGCAAAAGGATATTGACCTTGTGATGGAAATGGAGCTTTGGAACGAAAACACCAAGTATGAGCGTGTAAGCGCGTTTGAGGCGAACAAAGAGATACTCGGTGTGGCGGTGCCGTGCACCGTGCTACCGGTAAGCCCCGGGCGAAACCTTGCAGTGGTATTAGAGGTTGCGGCGCGTGCGTTCCGCTTGAAGCACCTCGGTTATGACGTCGGCAAAGAATTTAAATCGCGCGCCACAGAGCTTTTTTAAAAACGCAGAGATTGGCAGGTAGGTTTATGTATCGAATCGGGTTTGACGTAGGCGGTACCAATATTGCAGCAGGTCTTGTAAACGAAGCGCTTGAGATCGTGCAGTACAAAAGCGTTCCGTTTTGCAACGGTAAGGGCGGGGAGTATATTGCCTCCGTGCTCGCGCAGCTTGTCAGAGATCTTTTGGGTGCGCAAAATGCCAACGCCAATGAGCTTGAATGCATCGGCGTGGCGGTCCCGGGCAGCATCGACAGGCGAGGCGAGTTCGTAATAGACGCATACAACCTACAGTTTCACAACGTTCCGTTGCGCTCGCAGCTTCAGGTCTATTTCCCGCAAGTGCCTGTGTTTTTAGCCAACGACGCAAACGCAGCGGCGCTAGCCGAGCTCCACAAAGGCGCATTCATGGGCTGTAAAACGGCCGTACTTATTACGCTTGGCACAGGCGTGGGCGGAGGACTGATACTAAACGGCAAAATGTTCAACGGCGGTAACTCTAGCGGCGTGGAGTTGGGGCATATGATACTTAAGCACGACGGCGATCTTTGCACCTGCGGCGTGCATGGCTGCGTGGAAGCTTACTGTACGGCATCATGGCTCGTGCGTCAAGGGCGGCGCGCCGTGGTGGAATACATGAACAGCATGATCTACACGAGTGCGCGCGGCAGTATGGATAATGTGACTGCGAAGCTCGTAATCGACTGTGCAAAGGCGGGGGACCGCATAGCGCTCGATATATTTGAACAATATGTAAGCTCGCTCGGCTCCGTCATTACCTCGCTTGTGAATCTTTTTGATCCCGAGGTAATAGCTCTTGGAGGCGGTGTTTCGCTTGCGGGCGATTTCCTGTTTGAACCGTTGCGCAAGAACGTTACTAAGAAGATGTTTTTCTCATCCTGCGGGCGCATCGTGCCCGCACAGATGGGAAACGACGCGGGTATTATCGGCGCGGCTATGCTAAAAGTTAACGCGGAGTAAAATATTATGGAAACGATATGTCTTGTAAAGCCCGCGTGGGAGCATGAGCGAGCGGTGATGGAATACCGGGATGAATTTCTGCGCGCAGACGACGACTTAGCCGGTACGGCAGGGCTGAGGCACGCAGAATCCTACCGGACATGGCTTCAAAGGGTACAAAAAAATGAATCGCCTGAAACCGTTGATGAAGGGCTTGTGGATGCTACAAACTTTTTAGCCATACGCGAAAGCGACGGTGCGCTCATCGGCTTTATAGATGTGCGGCACAGGCTCAATGACTATTTAACGTTATTCGGCGGGCACATCGGCTACAGCGTGCGCTCCTGCGAGCGCCAAAAGGGCTATGCCACCGAAATGCTTCGTCAAGCGCTCGTATATTGCAAAGCTATCGGGCTAAAGCGTGTGCTCATTACCTGTAATGACGATAATGAGGCTTCCCGAAGAACCATTCTGGCCAATTGCGGTGTAATAGAGAATATTGCTACGGAGGACTGCGGTCAGGTCGTAGAGAGGTATTGGATAGAACTTTAGGGAGAATCCTTAAAAGGGCGGGGTTGTTTCGCTTTGCGTTCTGAAACAACCCCGCCTTTTGTAGTATATAACATATGCGGCACAAGAGGCATAACCGATTCAATAAAAGCTTTCTTGTAACAGGCGACACTATATGGTAAAATCCAAAAATATTAAAAATAGTAAGGAGGAGGCGTTCTATGCGTAAAGGAAAAACCATGTCCGAGCTTCGACTGGGCGATCGAGCGGAGACCGTGAACCATGTGACCGAGGAAACCGGCGTGAAGTTTGCCGATGTTTCCAATGACCATAATCCCGTGCATCTTGACGAGGCATATGCATCAGCCACACCGTTTAAAGGTCGTATCGCGCACGGCATGCTGCTTGCAGCCTATATCTCGGCAGTACTTGGCAACGATCTGCCGGGCCCCGGCAGCATCTACGTGAACCAAACGCTTTCCTTCAAAGCCCCCGTCCGCTACGGTGATACCATCACGACGACAGTTGAAGTCGTCGAGCTTATACCCGAAAGAAATCGCAGCAAATTTAAAACCACCTGCACAAATCAAAACGGGCTTATTGTGCTGGAGGGTGAGGCAACGATACTGCCGCCCAAAGAATAACCGCTTTCTTAAGCTGCTTTCAACAAAATATCCCATCCGGTGTGCATGAAACCGGATGGGATGTATTTATTTAGTGTTTACGCAGCGTTTACCCTATTGTGCATCCTTTAGCGCCAGGATGGACGCATATGTCTCATCGTCCATGGTCGTCCACATACTGTCGCCAAACTGAGAGCAGGGTTGGCCGTCTTTGATAAAAACATGAATCACGGAGATAGTGTCATCCTCTTGAGCATTGTCCTCTTGTGGGAACAAGCTTGAAAAACGAGCATAAATGTCGATGCGATCGGGATAATCGGTTATATCCACCGCAGGCCATGCAGAGGATTTTACCATATGACGAAACACTACGTTCTTAACGGTTTCCATGGCGCTTTCGTTGCCGTCAAGAGGCACGGAGGATACGACTTCGCCTCCTTCTATGAAATTGACGGTTTGACCGAAATATTCGCCGAATCTGTCGGAGAGTTCCCCGTACGCTGCCGCCTGTTCCAAATAGGCGGAGCTTTGTATGGCCGCTAAATACTCGGCATCCAGTTCGTCAGCTGTCTTCTCGGAAAACATGCAGTATACCAAGTAGGCATAGTCGCTATTGTAGATGGGCGTCATATCGTCCATCAAAGCCTCGCAAGGAAATGCTGTTATGTCGTCATTTTGACTAAACGAACTTGCATATAGAAGGATGGGCTTATCAGCCTGAAAGCGAAGACTTTTAGCGGAGCCTTTCATCAAGATAGCGGATGCTGTTGATGTAAAGGAAGCAGGCGGCGGGAGCGGCATTTTCAAAACCATAGGGCCCATTTTTTTAGAGTCAACAAGGTTCATCGGACTTGTGATTATGCTGACTTCTCCATTCAAACCAAAGAGCGTGGCAAACGAGCCACTGCTGTCCTCAATTGCGACAGTAGCTGCGCTTAAAATCGAGATCGGAGAAACCGCTGCACCGGAAGAAGTCTGCCAATCCTCCGTAAGCTCTATAGGATGCAAATACGGGTCGTATACCGATACATAAAAAACGACGCTTTTAATGGAATGTCCAACAGTGTAGCTGTACTGCTGCGTGCTTTTGTAAGCGACACTTGATAACGCCGCTTCCATCGGCTGACCTTCGGATTTTAGCCTGCCCGATGTACTGAGCGGATTTAGGATGAGCATTATGCCGAGTGCTGCTACAATCACAACAGCTCCTATAACAATCCGCAGTGCGGGCTTTGTATAGGAAAGTGCGTTCTTAATGCGCGATTTAACCGATGTCTCGCCAAAGGAGATGGGGGAAAGGCCGAAGCTCTTATGTTGAGAAACGGCGAGAAGGGTATTTGAATAGCTCTTTCTTATATCGCTTTTTGCGTGCGCAAGTACACTTTCGTCGCATGCAAGCTCCATATCCTTTTCAAAAAGACGAAACGCAAGCCACGAAAGCGGATTAAACCAATGTGCTGCCGCCGCGAGGAAGAAAAGAAGTTTTCCTATATGATCGAGCCGTCGTATATGCGTTTTTTCATGCAGAACAATGTGCTCACGGCTCACTGCATCAAGTTCCGAAGGCAAATAGATGCGCGGGCGGAATACACCCCAAACAAAAGCAGTAGAGATTTGGTTGCTTTCATACATGCCATCGGACGTACGAATGGCAAAACGCAAAGAAGATCTTAATTTAAATGCGCTTATCAAACTGCTCATAAGAACTGCCAAAACACCGATAAGCCAAACGATACTGCCGAGGGCAAACAAAATATGTACGGGCTTCGCAGCGTCAACGGGGGATACTTTAGCCAGACTTTCTGAGATTGCCGGGTTTACAAAGCTGTTAAGCACCGAAAACCCCGTATAGACCTCAGGTGTTTGCGTTGTTAAGAACTCCTGCGGCAGGGGATTCGTACTGGGTAAAATGGCGAGTACACTCTCGAAAGAAATTGGGCATGCTAGCCGAAACAGCACGGTGCACCAAAGCACACATGTAATCCATACCGGTGCTTTTACGGACTTTAAAAGAAAACGAAGCAGAAGTACCGCTAAAATGACGATGCTCCCCGTATAGCTCATGTTGAGAAGCTCGCGAAATACCTGTTCCATCAAAGTTTCGCCTCCTCAATTAAATGCTTGAGTTCGTCGGCTTCTTTGGCTGACAAATGCCTGCCCTTCAAGTAGCTTGCCAAAAACGCGGGCACGGAGCCGGAAAAACCGGATTCGATCAATTCATCGCTTTCATGGCGTAAAAAGGCCTCGCGGGATACGAGAGAAGCAACAGTGGCGTTTTCGTTTTGCACAAAGCCGCGTTCT
This sequence comes from Bacillota bacterium, assembly GCA_023435855.1. GTDB lineage: Bacteria > Bacillota > Clostridia > Christensenellales > CAG-138 > UBA7707. The sequence goes on from JAEZLG010000262.1 coordinate 7,829, forward strand.
GAAAGCCTTCGAAGCATCGTATAGGTGGTGGACTTTTTCCACCCGAGCTTTTCAAGCGTTAACGCGCAAAGCCGCGTGGAGTTGACGGGCTCTTCCTCCCAGATAATCTCCATGAAGCGACGCTCCGCCTCAAACAGCTTATATTCCATTTAGGTTCCCCCTTTTAAAGAAAGGTCTATCGTGTTCAACCTTTCATATAGTTTAACACAATAGACCAACTAGCGCAAGAGGAAGCAAATCAATATTTCTTTCTTAAGGAAGCACAGTTATTTCTGCCGTTCAAACCCCAAATAGCGCGTGCCTTGGAAGGTGAGGTTACCCTTGTCGCCCTCAATAAGAAGGCCGTACTGCTCACCGTTCATGTGAAGTTCCATGCGGTCACCGCTGTCTACCTCAAAGGTCACGTAGTAGGAGGTTGAGGAGGACGAGTGCGACATAGCCATATTGTCCGTATGTTGGTGGTGATGATGGCTTGTGTTAGCTCGTTTTGCGACAATGGTCGCAAAAACACAAAGAACAGGAGAGTTGTTGTTGCGGTTCCATTGCGCGATGCCGCGCACAGCCATTACAATGATGATACCAAACACTACCACAAAACCCAGCGTGACAATCACGGGGATGACAGAAAACAAAATACCGCCGCCGAACATACATACACCTCATAAATCCATAGTTTCAAGCGCACTAGGGCATGTTTGAAAAATGGCAATACACCCACCGGCGGCCCTTCAACCACCATGCCGCGTTAAATTTCTTTGAAATATTCGCGATATTCCTGCGGAAAATTGCCTTGTCTGGCGGAAAAATTGCTCGCCATTGGTCGTATTTCCACTTTCCAAGCACGCCCTAAGTTTAACATGCTTTGCGGCAATAAAAAAGCGAAACGGTTAAAACCTTCATAAAATCTTAAACAATTTGCCGCTTCTCTCTTAAGGAGCGTTTCTTATACAATAGAAAACAGGGGGTGGAAACATGTACCATGTGCTCATCTGCGATGACGACCGCGACATAGTGCGCGCACTCGATGTTTATCTAAGCGCCGAAGGATATTATACACATCTTGCCTATAGCGGGCGCGAAGCGCTTCAGATTATGAAAGATAACACCATTCATCTGGCGCTGATGGATATCATGATGCCGGGGCTTGACGGAATTGCGGCTACCGTTAAAATCAGGGAGGAAAGCAATATTCCGGTGATTTTGCTTACCGCAAAAAGCGAGGATGGAGATAAAGTGCTTGGGCTTACCATAGGTGCGGACGATTATGTAACCAAGCCCTTCAGCCCCATCGAGGTGCTGGCCCGCGTAAAATCGCAACTTAGGCGTTATACAACGCTGGGAGGCATGGCGGTGCAGGGAAGCAAGCTGGTTATCGGCGGGCTCGTGCTTGACGATGCGGAGAAATCCGTTACGCTCGACGGCGAGGAGATTTCCCTAACCCCTACAGAGTACGGCATTTTAAAGCTTTTTATGGAAAACCCAAACCGCGTTTTTTCCTCTAAGGAAATCTATGCCGCGATTTGGAAGGGAAGTGCTGTTGGCGCTGAAAATACGGTGGCGGTCCATATACGGCATTTACGGGAAAAACTCGAGATCGATCCGTCCGAACCTCGCTATATTAAGGTGGTATGGGGTCACGGTTATAAAATGGAGGGGAAAGTTAAATGAAAACGAAGCTCACGCACCGTTTTTTTGTTAAAGCTCTTGCGGTGGGGCTGTTTACGGCCATAGTGATCGGTGCAGCGACGTGCCTTTCGCTTCTGGTGCTATTAAGCCTATATAATTTGAAAGGTATTAACTCGTTTGAGCCATGGTTTGCCGAAGCGGCAGTACGTTTTTCCGGCGGGGAAGGTGTGCTGTATGCTGTTTTGATTGCACTTATTGTAACGGGTATTGCGTTGTTTGTGTTTTTGATGTGCGCATCGGGCAAACGCGAGGGGCATGAGGAAGCCGTTCTCTCGCGACTCGACCGTATACCTTTCGATTTTCTCGCGGTGCTTTCGTTGCTTGCGTGGGCAGGGCTGTTCTTACTAATGCGTGCGCTTCTGTCGGGTTTTGAAAGCTTCTTGTTGCTGCCTGTGGGAGCCATACTTGCAGTCGCAACGCTTATCGTGCTCATGCTTTGTATGACATTTGCTGCGCGCGTTAAAACGGGCACATTTTGGAGCAATAATATCATAGCCTTCGTTTTTGTTTTCCTGTGGCGTTGTACACGTGCTCTGTATACGAATGCGGGAGTTTTGTGGAGGGCTGTGCTCATCTATTTCGCACTCCAAGTAGTCCTGCTGTTTGTGTTTCGCTCTCTGTTTTACAACCCATACACCCCGGTGCCGTTCTTGTTGCTGTTGATAGCGGGATTTGCAGCTGTATGTATGGTCGCATTACAGCTTCGCCGTCTCGAAAAAGGGGCTTTAGCGCTTGCAAAGGGGCATGTTGAAGATCATATTGATACAAAATATATGCTTCCTACGCTAAAAAAGCACGCGGAAAACCTCAACAGCATCGCAAGCGGGATGAACCGCGTGGTTGAAGAGCGCATGAAAAGCGAGCGCATGAAGACCGACCTTATCACCAACGTATCGCACGATCTTAAAACGCCGCTCACCTCCATTATCAACTATATAGACCTTTTGCAAAAAGAGCCCGAAGGTGAAAATGCTAAGGAGTACCTCGATGTCTTAGCGCGGCAGGCGCAAAAACTTAAAAAGCTTACTACGGATGTGGTAGAGGCCTCCAAAGCGTCGAGCGGCGCGCTTCTCGTGACGCTTGAGCCTACAGACGCCGCTGAGCTCATGCATCAAAGCATGGCCGAGTACTCTGAAAGGTTTGCAGCTGCAGCGCTCACCCCACATGTGAAAGTGCAGGAAGGGCTTAAAAACATTATGGCGGACGGCAGGCTTTTGTGGCGTGTGTTCGACAACCTTTTGAGCAATGTCGTAAAGTATTCTCTCCCGTCTACGCGCGTTTACTGTGAAGCTCAAAACGCGGGTGACAAGGTGCTTATTACCATCAAGAATATATCGAGTGAACCCCTAAATGCATCACTTGACGAGCTTACGGAACGCTTCACGCGCGGCGATGCCTCCCGCGCGAGCGAGGGGAGCGGCCTCGGGCTATCCATCGCAAAAAGCCTTACGGAACTGCAGCACGGAAGCCTGAGCTTAAGCGCAGACGGAGACCTGTTTAAGGCGGAGTTGCGGTTCCCGGTAGTGTAAAGTAATTTATCGCTGTCATTTTCCTTTCGGTTACAGTATAATGGATAACCGAAAGGTCGTGCGAAATGCGCTGGTATTTTGTCGTTTTATTACTGTCTGAAATCGTCGAGGGTTTTGCGGGATTTGGGTCCACTGCGATCGCTTTGCCGTTTCTTGCTATAGCGATGGATGTGGGTGAAGGCATTGCTATATTAGGAGCCAATGCGTTTGTTGTGTCTATCGTATTAACCTTTACGCAGCTCAAAAAGATCAACTGGAAGGAATTTGCAAAGATTACGCTTCTTGTCGTACCGCTTCTGCCTTTGGGTATATTGGCATTTGGCGCGATGAGCCGTTACCAAGCTGTACTTAAGCTCGTGCTCGGCTGCGTGATTATGCTTGTTGGAACGTATTACTGTTATTTCGGCTTTTTGAAAAAGAAGGAGCCCAGGTCGCTTTCAAAACCTGTGCAGATCGCAGCGCTCATAGGCGGTGCAGCGCTGCAGGGAATGTTTTCAACGGGCGGCGCACTCATTACACTCTACGCTTCCGAGCGTATGCGTGACAAGGGCGAGTTTCGAGCTACCATGAGCGCTATGTGGCTTGCGGTAAATGCTGTGGCGATACCGCTTCGCGTGGTATTCCTTGATGTATACACCAATCAAGTATGGATTAATGCAGCAAAAGCGCTGCCGTTTGCGTTGGGCGGCCTTTTAGTTGGAATGCTGCTCCATAAAAAAATCGACAACGGTGGCTTTCGTAAAGCCATTTATGTGATCCTTCTTGCGGGCGGTATCGCGTCCACAATTCATACGCTCACTTCTATATTGTAAAATGATTCGGAGGGTATTATGGAGTACATTTTAAGTCAACTCAAAAATTTGACCGCTATTCCGAGCCCCACGGGCTACACCATCGAAGCTGCGCGCTATGTAGTAGGCGAGCTTACACGCCTCGGCTTTTCACCAAGGCTCACCAACAAAGGCTGCGTGATCTGCACCGTTGGTGGGGAAGGTAACCCCGTGCTCGTAAGCGCACACCTCGATACGCTTGGAGGAATGGTGGCGGAGGTGAAGGGGAACGGCAGGCTCCGCCTTACAAGGGTTGGAGGATTGCAGGCCAATAACGTGGAGACGGAAAACGCTGTGGTCATTACGCGCTTTGGCAAAACCTACACCGGATGCATGCAGATGAACGATCCCTCCGCACACGTCAATACAGAATATGCCGACCAGAAGCGGGATTTTAAAGGCATGCAGCTTGTGCTCGACGAGCGTGTGAAATCAGCAGAGGATGTAAAAAACCTGGGTATAGCAACGGGCGATTATGTTTGTTTCGATCCGCGCACTATTATAACGGAAAGCGGCTACATCAAAAGCCGTTTCCTGGATGATAAGCTCAGCGCCGCCATTTTGCTCGGGTTTGCAAAGCATGTGAAAGAAAACAATTGCAAGCTTGACCGCAGAATCGATTTGTTTTTCAGCGTCTACGAAGAGGTAGGGCATGGCTGCTCCTCAGGCTTCCCTGAGGACATCGCGGAGGTTTTGTGCGTGGATATGGGTTGTGTGGGTGAAGGGCTTGCGTGCGATGAACATCAGGTGAGCATCTGCGCGAAGGATTCCAGTGGCCCCTACGATTATGAAACCACCACCGCGCTCATCCGTATCGCCAAAGAAAATCAACTCGATTATGCCGTAGACATCTATCCCTCTTACGGTTCGGATGCCGGTGCGGCGCTTAGCGCGGGTGCGGATGTGCGCCACGCACTAATAGGTGCAGGCGTGTACGCTTCACATGGCTACGAGCGCTCGCATGTGGATGGCGTAAAGAATACCCTGGAACTTTTAAAGCTTTACCTGTGTTAAAAATAATATATAATCATTTTCTCCCATTAGATTGTTAAAAACCTATTGCATTATTATGGCAGTACCGTTATAATTGTTTTTGGCTGTGCAGCCGAAGATAAAGCAGAAAGGAGGCCGTGAACATGA
>JAEZLG010000049.1 GCA_023435855.1 Bacillota bacterium
CCATAATAGGGCAAAGTTCATCCCTGAATATTTTTTTGATGCTCAGACAAAAAATTGGCTGTAGTACTTTCAACACTACAGCCATTTTTTATTGTACTTACTTAATATTTTCCGAAATCGCCTTGCATAACGTCCGTAGAAGGAACCGAAGCCTCTATGTCTATGTTCGAGGTTGCCTTCTTCTCAGCACTCGCTTAGTCACTTGAAAGCGTAAATTTACCGATCATGTTCTTCAGAAGCTCCGCCTGTCCGCTAAGCTCCTCGCTCGCAGCGGCCGCTTCCTGTGCCGTGGCGGAGTTTTGTTGTACCACCGTAGACATCTGCTCAATACCCTTGTCGACCTGCGCAATGGCCGTAGCCTGCTCATTTGAAGCCGCTGCAATCCCCTCCGTAAGCGCCGCACCCTTTTCCATGCCGCTGACGATGGAGGTAAGCGCCTTGGCAGTTTCATCAGCGAGCTTAGTGCCGGCCTCCGTCTTACGGATTGAGTTTTCGATAAGGGCGGCCGTCTCCTTGGCTGCTTCGGCACTCTTGGCGGCAAGGTTTCTGACCTCCTCCGCCACCACGCCGAATCCCTTGCCATGTACGCCTGCACGAGCGGCCTCGACCGCTGCGTTTAGTGCAAGTATGTTTGTCTGGAAGGCGATATCGTCAATTACCTTAATGACCTTTGATATATTTGCGGAGGATTCGTTTATCTCAGACATCGCCGATTGAAGCTCTCTCATCTTTGCGTCGCCTGCAACCGCACCGTCGCGTGCGGAAACGGTTATCTCGCGCGAGTTGTTAGCGTTCAAAGCGTTTTGCTTGGTCTGTTCGGCTATGGTCGCAATGCTTGCGGTCAGCTCCTCAATGGAAGCCGCCTGCTCGGTCGCACCCTGCGAGATTGCCTGACTTCCGTCGGACACCTGACGTGTACCAGCAGCCACTTGTTCGGCAGCGGTATTGATATCGTTAAGAACGGAGTTTAGCGAAACCAATATACGGTTGACAGATGCTTTTAACGTATTAAAGTCGCCCGCAAAATCACCTTCAATGATCTTTGTAAGATCGCCTGAAGCAACGCCTTCGAGCACCATACTTACCTCGCCGATCTGCGCACGAAGCGCTTCAAGCGTGGAGTTAAGCGCGTTTTTAATGATGGCATGATCGCCCTCATACTCACCCATAACACTTGTAGTAAGGTTACCGTGCGCAAGCTCGTTGAGAACGGAGGATGCCTCTGTAACGGGCGCAATCACCGCGTCGAGCGTTTTGTTGATACCTTCCACCATTTCAAGGTAGTAGCCCTTCATGCCTTCGGTATTCGCACGCGTTGACAGCTTGCCGTGCGTACCCGCGTCCGCGAGCATAAGAATGCTCTCGTTCATGCGGCCAACCGTTTCACGCAGATGCACAATGCCCTCGCCCATGATGCGAAACTCGCCGCTCATCTTAGAGGGATCGATTTCCTCCGCCTCAACGCCTTCTGCAAGCTTTTCGATTTGATTAGATGTTGTCACGAGCGGCTTAACGACCATGCGTGTCAGAATGAAGCCGAGAAGTACCGCAAGCACGTCGCACACGATAAGTGTTACGATTAAAAGCATGGTGTTCGATTGCTCTTGATCGCGCGTATACTCATACATGCTTTCCGCTTCTTGTACAACTAGGTACTCAAGATCAGTGAGGGAACTTTGCACCGCAGACGCGGCTGCATCCGCGTCTGCCGACATGAGTATTACGTACCCGTCTCCGCCGCCCATTTCCGCGGATACTGCCTTGTTGTTATAATCGCGTGCCCTTTTCATTTGATCGGCAATGGTCACAAATTGGGTCTTATGCTCCTCATCAAGGAGAGGTTCAAGCGCTGAAAGTCCTTCGTCGATGAGCACGTATTTGCTTTCGAGGTTATCTACCTCCGCTGTCTTTTTCTCCATGCTGTCAAGCAAAATCACATCGCGCACAATTACGCGAGTCCTTTGGTAAAGCTGCATTACATTAGAAAGCTCCGAAACGGCCTTCGTGTTTTTGTTGTACAGCGTATCCGTGTTCTGCGCGATAGCATTGAGGCTCATAATTGCCATCACGCCGATGGCCGTGATGAGCAGCGCAAGCAGAAGAAAGCTTGCGAGCATTTTATATATGGTTTTTATTTTTTTCAAGCTTTTCATAAATCGTTATCTCCTGCTTCTTCTTAGGTTGCTGCGCGAAGCACAGCTTCTTCTTCCGGGCGGAACAGCTTTTCGCAATCAAGCAACAGCTTTATGGCACCATCAGCTTTGCCGATACCCTTGATGTAATTGTTTTGCACCGAAGCACTGTATTCGGGCGGGGGCACGATATCTTCATCGGCAATGCTTATAACGTCCGCCACCTCATCTACGATAAGCCCTGCAACAACCGCGTTGGGTTCTACAACAATCACGCATGTACGGTCGTTGTATTCGACAGGCTCCTTTTTAAATTTGAGGCGCACATCTACCACGGGAATAATCCTGCCGCGCAGGTTGATAACACCCTTTATATGCTCAGGTGCTTCGGGAAGTTTTGTGATGGGTTGCAGGCCGACGATCTCCGTAACGTTGCGGATTTCGATGCCGAATACGTCTACGCCCACGTTAAAGGTTAAATACCTGCCATGCTGAGAATCCTCGATTTCCTCCAAAAGCTCCATATCATCCATTGCCATACCGGTATCCTTTCCGCCTCGCTTTTTCGGGCTCTTATCTTTTTCTGTCAATAAATATGCCGTCGGGGTTTGTATACATCTGCATATACCCGCTTACCTGTTTGCCGCTTTTTTTTAGCTCCTTGAGCTTTTTTCGATATTCGTCCATAAGCGCTTTCGCCTTATCCCTGGCAGCGTCATCCGTACGTAAAATAAGCTCTAATATCTCCCGCGTTTCACTTTCAATCTTTTTAAGCTCTGCCCGCTCGTCTTCAGAAATGTTACCTTTGATAACCTCGTACCGCTTTTCTAACGCATCCATGTGCGCGATAATCGTGTCACGCTCTTCAAGCGAACTCAAATAGGCTGAGGCGTCGTTTTCTTCAAGTGCAACTGCGCCTGACTTCGCCTCCGCAAGTAGCTTATCTGCTGCGATTTTGAGTGCACTGGGGTTTTTTACAAGCTCACTTTTTTCTGTACGCATTATGCCTGCGCCCCCGCCATTGCCTCCGCGGTCGCTGCTGCGCCGATTTTTGCTACCTGAACCCAAGCGCTCTTTAAATCGAGCAGCAACGATATAACGCCGTCGAGGCGCTCTGTGTTTTTGCTTTCGTTAACAGCGATGACTTCACCGATCATGTACTCGTAAAGCTCCAAAAGGTTTTCGGAAAGCTTAAAGCTCATATCGAGGCTGGAGGCGAGTGCGCCTAAAATGTTTTGTGCTTTTTGAAAGCACGCGTTTGCGCGCTCAAAGTCCTTTTTGCCCGTTGCAAGTACACCGACCTTAAGCTGGCGGATGCAACCGTCGTAAAGCATGACGATGAGTTCGGCGGGGGAAGCTGTGAGTACGCCCTGGCGCATATACGCATTGGCGGGATTTTGATTGGGATACATGTGATACTTCCTCCTGTGGATGGTACGGTTGGCCCGTCCTTTACAATACTTAATTTACGAAAGTAATTCCTTCACGCGTGCGCGTAATACACAACCTCATGAAGGCTTTCGTTGTAAACATCCCTGATATAACCGTAGTCGAACAAACGCCTGCCCGCCTGTGCAATCGCTACACCGCGGTTTTCGTTATAAGCGCCGTCCGCGCTTGGGACCACCACCTGCACATGCCCATGCCCGCCTGTGGTGTTTTTCCACGCGGTAACAACAGGCCACCCTTCGTTAGCAAGGGCTTGCGCCTGCGCGGCGGTCACCCGTTTCCAGCCGTACTCCCCCCCTTTTTTGGATAGCCAGTCGTATATGCCGTTTGCGTTTAGCTCTCTTGCACCCGATACATCGGGATAGGAGCGTGCTTCAAGCGTATTTGGATCTACATAATGCGGGATTTCAGCGCCCATCGCGCGTGTTACGTCCCACATAAAAATATTGCAATACGTGCTGCCACTTTGAGTTACAGCGTAGCGCGGGTTACTTGCTACCTTAAACTGCGCGATGACATTGTTATAGAGCGCAGCGCTTCGATTCGTTACATCGCTTTTGACGAGCGGGTTCACCGCTTTGGAAGCATTGAAAGGATAATTCGCATCCGATGTATTGGAAGAAAAAAGCGCGTCGTTTGCTTGTGTAAGAACGCCTCGCGAATAAGCGCTCGATAAAAGTGCGGAGCGAATGCTTTCAAGAGAGCCCTCCGGCGCATTTTTAAGCGCTGAGGAAATGCTTGCAACCGCCGCACCCAAACCTGCGCCTGACACGCCGGAACTTAAAAGCATCAAAAAGCTTTGGAGCGACCCGCCTATATCGTTTTCTTCTTTATTGGAAAGTGTAGAAAGAAGCGCCATCATAGCGGGAAGCGAGTTTGAAGTTGTACCTGATAAAAAGTCTCCCTCCTCGGATGCGCCAAAAACAGAGCCGCTTGAAAGCTGCGCGTTGAAAAGATCATAAAACGCCGTGTCCGGCGTTGCGGACGCGGAGGTTTTACCCGATGCGGACGTTGATAAAAGCGGATAAAGTTCGTTTATTGAAATGCCTTCCACCATAGTACCTCACAATTACCTGGGTTTCATAGTGCCCTTGTCCATACGGTATAAAAACGCTAGAATCTCAGCGACTGCCGTATAGAGCTCCTCGGGTATCTCCTGCCCGATATCGAGCTTAGAAAGACTTCTTACAAGCGCTTCGTCCTCCTGAACGGGGACAGAGTGCTCCTTTGCCGTTTCGAGCATTTTTTTTGCTAAATATCCACGGCCGATACCCACCACGCGGGGTGCTGCATCCGATCCGGCGTCGTACTTGAGCGCGGCTGCGCTGAATTCAAACTGCTTTTTTTCGCGTTCGCTCATATCTTCACATCGATGGTGCCGCTTCTTTTCGCACCGCCTTTTAATACGGTTTCCGCGTTCTCCACGGTGGTGCGTTCCTTTATCTCACCTACACGCATTTCGCCCAAGTGATACTTGGTTCTCGCGGCGAGCGACTTTCGAAACTCCCTTATACCTTCCTTAAGCACATCTATCCCGCTTTGGTGTTCCACGGAAAAGATGACCGAAAGCGTACCGCGCTCGGTGCGCAAAAGCGTTTCCACCCTGCCGAAACTCTTCGTGGGAATGCATATGAGTACGGACGCATTATCGGCGTCAATCTTCCCTTTACTTTTTGCGCGGCGGTATACAAAAAGCTCCGCCGTGCCGTACTCCCCGTTGTTTACAGGAACTTGATAATAATAGAAACGTGTCACGTCCTCAGCAAGCTTTGTTTGTGCTTCTGCTTTTGCAAGCTGCGGCTGCACGAGTCTTATGCTTTCTTCATCGTATTTTCCGGTTAGAAACTTGAGTGCTTCAAGCCTCTCCTTTGACCCGGAAACGAATTTTTCTATGTCCGCGCCGCTTTCGTTTCCCGTAAGCTTTAAGAATAGGTTCAATATACGCTGAGGGAGTTCTTTAAGCTCGGCTGTATTGGGCGTTGCGGCCGCTACGGCCGTTTGTAA
>JAEZLG010000031.1 GCA_023435855.1 Bacillota bacterium
CTTCTACGAGGAGCATGTGCACATTCGCGAAACGAAGCTTATCGCAGCCGAAAACGGATTCCGCGATCACCTCGCAACGCTTCGCGTACCCCGCAAATCCTCCCGCGTGAAGGTCGCCATCGTCGGCGGCGGCCCTGCAGGTCTTTCTGCGGCGTATTTCATTGCCCGCGCAGGGTTTGAAGCTACGATCTTTGAAAAGGAAACAGAGCTTGGCGGCATCGTGCGTCATGTGATACCCGAATTCCGCATCGGTAAATCCGCCATAGACAACGACATACGCCTCATAGAGCGTATGGGCGTGCATTTTGAACTCGGCAAAGCTGCACCTTCTAAGGACGAACTCCTTGAAATGGGGTATACGCACATCATCCTCGCGGTCGGCGCATACATACCCGGCAGGTTCGACTATGAAGGAAGCTCCCTTAACGTAATCGACTTTTTAAGAAGCGCTAAGAACGCTCCCGAGACGCTTAACTTAGGTGAGAACGTAGCCATAATCGGCGGCGGCAACAGCGCCATGGACGCTGCCCGCGCCGCAAAGCAAATCCCGGGCGTGAAACACGTATCCCTCGTATACCGCCGCACCAAAAAGTACATGCCCGCCGAAGAAGAAGAGCTTCGCTTGGCGCTTGAAGACGGCGTAGAGTTTTGCGAACTTCTCGCACCCGTAAAACACGACGGGGAAAACCTCATCTGCCATAAGATGAAGCTCGGCGCACCCGACAAGAGCGGAAGGCGAAGCCCCGTAGATACGGGCGAAATTGTTACGGTTAAGGCAAACACCGTCATTGCCGCCGTGGGCGAGCATATCGACGAAGCGTTTTTAAAGGGTTACGGCGTAGAATTTGAAAACGGCAAACCCAACTACAAAACGAACAACGTGTTTGTCGCGGGCGATGCATGGCGCGGCCCCGCTACGGTTGTTGAAGCCATTGCCGATGCAACCAAATGCACGGAAGCGATACTTAACGAGGAACATAAATACGAACTTCCCAAAAATGCCTACCCCTCCTACGAGGATGCGCTCAGTAAAAAGCCCGAGCTTCGCTTACCAACCGGATGCGAAGCCGATCGCTGCCTTGCCTGCAACTCGGTATGTGAAAACTGCGAGACCGTATGCCCCAACCGCGCAAACCTTGCTATAAAGGTGAACGGCAGAAAGATGCGCCAGATACTGCACGTGGATTATATGTGCAACGAGTGCGGCAACTGTACCACATTCTGCCCTCACGACAGCTCCCCGTACAAGGAAAAGCTTACCCTGTTCCAAAACGAGCACGATTTCTTGGACAGCACGAACCCGGGCTTTTATGTGACAGGCGATAACACAATAAGACTTCGCCTCTCGGGCGGTGTGCAGGATGTAGACCTTAACGGGAATAATTCGCTCGACAAGGATTTGGAAACATTCATCCTGACCGTTTTAAACGACTATCCCTACCTATTAGCCTAACAAAACGAATACCATACTGCGGCAAGGGCAGAGCCCTTGCTGCGCAATAATGCCGGAAACTTTTTTGACCACCTATATCGGAGGAAACCGTTATGTCTACCTTTTTTGTAAACGGCGCACCCGTTACTGTACAGGAAAACGTAAAACTCATTACCTATTTGCGCGATACGCTCGGCCTCACATCGGTCAAAAACGGCTGCAGCGAGGGTGCGTGCGGCACCTGCATGGTAATTATCGACGGCAAAGCGCAAAAGGCCTGCATACAGCGCACAGACAGGCTTGAAGGCAAAAACATCGTTACCGTGGAAGGGCTGAGCGACCGCGAAAAAGAGGTATATGCTTACGCCTTTGCACATTGCGGCGCGGTGCAGTGCGGATTTTGCACGCCCGGCATGGTGATAAGCGCCAAAGCCCTAATTGATGCAAACAATGATCCCACCGCAAGCGATGTGAAGGATGCCATTAAGGCAAACATCTGCCGCTGCACGGGCTATAAAAAAATTGAAGAAGCCATTCTCCTTTCAGCAAAGCTCTTGCGTGAAAACACAAATGTCCCGCATACCCCATATAAAGGGCTCGTCGGCGAAAGCGTCATGCGCGTCGATGCGGTCGGGAAAACACTCGGCACAAGCCTATATGCAGATGACCTTACCTTCCCCCAAATGGTCTATGGCTCCGCTGTACGAAGCGCCTATCCGCGCGCAAGGGTTTTATCGATCGATGTGACGGAGGCAAAGGCGCTCCCCGGTGTTCTCGGTGTGTTTACAGCAGACGATGTACCCGGCAAAAAGAAAATCGGCCACCTGAAACAGGATTGGGATGTTATGATCCCCGTTGGGAGCATCACCCATTACCTTGGTGACTCGATTGCGCTCGTGGCGGCAGAAACACCCGAGATTCTTGAGCAGGCCAAATCGCTTGTGAAGGTTACCTATGAGGAACTCCCGGCTGTGTTGAGTGCTGAAGCGGCACTTGCGAGTGACGCACCGCTTGTGCACGAAGATGGCAACCTTCTTGCGCATGTGCGCTTAAAGCGCGGCGACGCGGAAGGTAAAATCAAACAAAGCAAATATGTTGTAACAAACCATTTTAGCGTCCCACCCACAGAGCATGCCTTCCTCGAGCCCGAGTGCGCTGTTGCCCTTATGGAGGGTGATACGCTTCGCGTTTATTCCGCCGACCAGGGCATCTACCAAACACAGAAGGAATGTGCCATGTGCACAGGGCTCCCCATCGAGAAGGTGCGCGTCACCGCCATGATGGTAGGCGGCGGTTTTGGCGGCAAGGAGGATATGAGCGTGCAGCACCATGCGGCACTTCTTGCTTACCTCCTAAAGCGGCCCGTTAAGGTACGTTTGAGCCGCGCTGAAAGCATACTTGTGCACCCCAAGCGCCACCCCATGGAGATGGATTTCACATTAGCCTGCGATGAATTCGGCAGACTCACCGCACTGAAAGCGACCATACTTGCCGACTCAGGTGCTTACGCATCCTTGGGCGGTCCGGTTTTACAGCGCGCCTGCACGCATGCCGCAGGACCGTACAATTATCAGGATATCGAAATCGAAGGCAAGGCCATGTATACCAATAACCCGCCCGCAGGCGCGTTTCGCGGTTTCGGTGTGACGCAAAGTTGTTTTGCGATGGAATCTAACCTCAACCAGCTTGCCAAGGTTGTGGGCATTTCCCCGTTTGAGATACGCTACCTAAACGCAATACGCCCGGGTCAGATATTGCCAAACGGACAGATTGCAGACGAAACCACGGCTTTGGTCGAAACGCTTGATGCCGTGCGCGAAGATTATGAGAAAAACCCGCTTTGCGGCATCGCTTGTGCTTTAAAAAACAGCGGCTTAGGCGTGGGCGTTCCCGATACGGGGCGCTGCCGCATCAGCATTATTGACAGCATTGCGCATGTGCGCTCGAGTGCCGCGTGCATCGGGCAGGGCATGGGAACGGTACAGCTCCAGATGCTCTGCGACGAGACAGGGCTTTCGCCCGACTCTGTCGTGTACGATGTACCCGATACCTCCTATGCACCCAACTCAGGCAACACCACCGCAAGCCGCCAAACGCTTTTCACAGGCGAAGCCGTTGTGCGCGCCGCGCAGGAACTCAAGGCAGCGCTTCAGGAAGCTGGCTCCTTAAAAGCCCTTGAAGGACGCGAATTCATCGGCGAATATTTCGGCGCAACCGACCCGTTCGGCTCCGATAAGGAAAATCCGGTGAGCCATATTACCTACGGTTATGCAACACATCTTGTGGAGCTAAATGACGATGGGTACATAAAGCGCATCGTCGCAGCACACGACGTGGGTGTCGCCGTTAACCCTGTTGCGCTTGAAGGCCAAATTGAAGGTGGCGTTGTGATGAGCCTCGGCTATTCGCTTACCGAGGATTTCCCGCTCGTAAACGGTAAACCCACAGCCAAATTCGGCACACTGGGGCTTTTTAAATCCACCATGACTCCGCCCGTTGAGGCGCGTACGCTTGGCCGCAACAACACAGGCTTAGCTAAAGGTGCTAAGGGCGTGGGCGAAATATGCTCCATTCCCACCCCGCCTGCCGTAGCGCTTGCCTACGAAAACCGCGACGGGATATTCCGCACCAAGCTGCCACTTGCATCAACGCCGTATAAGAAATAAAATGAAGTGTGATGTTGAATAACTTTTTACACATACAGGAGGTAGCTTCATGCAACTCAACCGCACCATCGATTATACCATTTTAAAGCCCGAAGCCACACGCGAGCAGGTAAAAAAGCTCTGTGAGGAAGCTAAGCAATACCACTTTGCGAGCGTATGCGTCAACTCCTGCCATGTGGAGCTTGTCTCTGAACTCTTAAAGGGTAGCGACGTCGCCGCTTGCTGCGTGGTCGGCTTTCCGCTCGGTGCAATGCTTACCTCCGCCAAAGCGTTTGAAACGACTGCCTCCATTGAAAAAGGCGCACAGGAAATCGACATGGTCATCAACATCGGTGCCGCCAAAGAGGGCAACTGGGCACTCGTCGAGGAGGATATCCGCGCGGTCACAGAGGCTGCCAAAGGCAAGGCGCTTGTAAAGGTCATCATCGAAACCTGCCTTTTAACCGATGACGAAAAAGCGCAAGCCTGCCTTTGCGCTAAGCGTGCGGGTGCAGAGTATGTAAAAACGAGCACCGGCTTTTCAACAGGCGGCGCGACCGAAGCGGACGTTAAGCTCATGCGCAAGACCGTCGGCCCCGATATGGGCGTAAAAGCCTCGGGCGGCGTTCGTACGCGCGAGGATGCCGATAAAATGCTGAAAGCCGGAGCCACACGCCTTGGCACAAGTGGTGGCGTAAAATTAATGGCAGAGTAATCTAACTCAAAATTAAAAGTAAGAAGGGCGGTTTTGCTTGTGCAAAACCGCCCTTTTGTTTTTGTTGCCTTCTTATGTTGTTGCTTCAAGAGTTTTCTTTTTCCGCGGGAGCTGTGCAAGTACAATTGCCGTAAACATGACTCCGCAGCCGATAAGCTCACGCGCGCTTAAGCTCTGGTTTAAGAAAAGCCAGCCCGCAAGTACTGCGATGCACGATTCCAAACTCAATATGAGCGACGCAACGCTTGGGTTCATCCCCTTTTGACCGATAATCTGGAATGTGTACGCCACACCGCACGATAGTACGCCCGCGTAAATAAGGGGAGCCCATGCGCTCAAAATGCTTTCAAGCGACGGCTTTTCAAAGATAAACGCAGCGGTCAAACCTATAACGCTGTTTACGAAAAACTGCAGCATCGAAAGCATAACGCCGTCTGTCTTTGGTGCAAAATGATCGACCACCAGTATATGTACCGCAAAAAGCACCGCACAACCAAGCGTTAGCATGTCCCCGAAATTGACGCTGAAAGCTTCGGTGATACATAAAAGATATAAACCTATCAAAGCAATAAATGCGCTCACCCACACGAGAGCGCCTGTTTTTCGCTTCAAAAACAACCCGAAAATGGGCACCAATACGATATAAAGTGCCGTAATAAAGCCGGATTTCCCAACGGTCGTATAAA
>JAEZLG010000053.1 GCA_023435855.1 Bacillota bacterium
ATCTTTCTCTTATCGATAAAGGCAGTGCGGATGATCCTATCCGAAAAATGTGCATACCTGCTTTTGCCGAGGAGGACATATCAGGCACATTCTTTACGGGAGGCGAGCGGCAAAATACCGTGCAGCGCGGTTTGCAGCACAAATATAAAAACACCGCCCTCATCCTTTCAACCAATGTATGCGCTATGTATTGCAGGCATTGCTTCAGAAAACGCATGGTTGGCGTGACGGATGAGGAGACCGCGGCAATGATGGACCGGGTACTCGAGTATGTGGGTACGCATGAGGAGATCGATAACATATTGGTTTCGGGCGGCGATTCGTTCCTTTTGAGCAATCGCGTCATCGAAAAGATGTTGTCGCAAGTCGCAAAGATGGATCATATCCGTTTTGTGCGCTTTGGTACGCGCACACCGGTTGTGATGCCGTCAAGGCTTGAGGATGAAGAGCTTTTAAAGATTCTGACAGGCTATGCGGCTAAAAAAACACTGTACGCCGTTACGCAGTTTAACCACCCTAACGAGGTTACGCAAGCATCTGATCGCGCCATACGCCGCCTTCGAGAATGCGGGCTTGTCGTGAGTAACCAAACGGTGTTGTTAAAAGACATCAACAACAATCCGAAAACCCTTGCAGAGCTTATGAACGCGCTTACGGGCATTGGTGTTGTGCCGTACTACGTGTTCCAGTGTCGTCCGGTAAGAGCTGTAAAAGGGCAGTTTCAGCTCCCGCTCCTATCGGGTGCGAAAATTGTAGAGCAGGCAAAAGGAAAGCTCAACGGCCATGCCAAGCGATTCAAATACGTTATGTCGCACGAAACGGGTAAAATCGAAATTTTAGGCAAGGCGGCAAGGGAGAAAATGCTGTTTAAATACCACCAGCCAAAATACCAAAAAGACGCCGGGCGGATATTTATCGCAGACGTTTCTGACAATCGCGCATGGCTTGACGAAGTGCCCGAAACGCTACTATACTGAACATAACTCAATTTGCCAAAAGAAGGAGAATCTCGTATGCCAGCACATAGAATTGCGGCGCTTCGAGCACGTATGGCGGAACACGGGATGCACGCTTACATCGTGCCGACTTCGGACTTTCATTCCTCAGAACACATGGGAGCGTATTTTCAAGCACGGCGTTACCTTGCTGATTTCACCGGTTCCGCGGGCACGCTTGTCGTGACGGGGGAGGACGCCGGGCTTTGGACAGACGGGCGATACTTCTTGCAGGCCGAACAGCAGATGAAAGGCAACGGCGTTAAGCTCTATAAAATGGGTGAGCCGGGGGTGCCTACAATTACACAATACCTTATTGACCATATGCCGCACGGCTGCGTCGTGGGCATGGATGGGCGCGTGGCAAGTGCTGCATATGTAAAGTCCATACGCACGGCGCTTGAAGCGCAATCCCCCACAATCATGCTCGAGCGGGATCTCGTAGGCGAGATATGGGAGGATAGACCGCCGATTTCTGAGGCGAAGGCGTTTTTATACCCCGAAAAGTATGCGGGGAAAGCACGCACGCAAAAGCTAAATGAGCTTCGCGACGTAATCGCGAAAAAGGGTGCGGATGCGCATCTGCTCACGACGCTCGATGATATCGCATGGCTTTTCAATATACGCGGCGATGATATCCTGTTTGAGCCTCTCGTATTTTCGTATGCCGTCGTGGAGCAAAATTCGGCACATCTCTTCATCAATCCGAATAAGCTTGACGAAGCTGCGCGTGCTGAGCTTCTTACCGACGGGATAACGCTTCATCCGTATGAAGAGGTGTATGAATTTATAAAGGGGTATGGCGAGGGCACGAGCGTATTGATGTGCTCGGATGTTGTAAACAGTGCGCTTTATGAGCTCGTGAGCGCAAAGGCGATTGTTATTGACGCCGAGAATCCCACTGTCGCCATGAAAACGTTAAAGAACGACACAGAGCTTGAAGGCATGCGCCGCGCGCACATCAAAGACGGTGTCGCGCTTGCCCGCTTTATGCGCTGGGTTAAGGAGAATGTCGGCAAAGAGAAAATTACGGAGCTAAGCGCCGGCAAAAAGGCGAGTGAGTTTCGCGCGCAGATGGAGGGTTTTGTTTCCGATTCGTTTCAGACAATCTGCGGCTATAAAGAGCATGGTGCTATCATCCACTACGGTGCGACACCGGAGACGGATGTGGAGTTAAAACCAAGCGGCATGGTGCTTTTCGATTCCGGTGGGCAGTACTTGGACGGCACTACGGATGTAACGCGCACCATTGCGCTCGGCCCTATAACCGATACTGAAAAGGAACATTTTGCACTGGTGCTTCGCGCCATGCTTCGGCTTTCCGAAGCACGCTTTTTGCATGGTGCTCGCGGTATGAACCTCGATATTTTATCGCGTGGGCTCTTTTGGGAAAAAGACCTTGATTATAAGCATGGCACGGGCCACGGCGTAGGATGCTTCTTGTGCGTGCATGAGCCTCCTGTAGGATTTCGCTGGAATGTGGTGCCGGAGCGTAACGATTCGTGCGTGTTTGAGCCCGGCATGGTGGTGAGCGACGAGCCCGGTATTTACGTTGCGGGTAGTCACGGCGTGCGAACCGAAAACCTCATAGCCTGCCGCGCAGGGGAGGAAAACGAGTTCGGTAAATTCCTGTATTTTGAAACCCTTACCTATGCGCCCATCGACCTCGATGCGGTAGATAAAAAGTATATGACCGATGAGGATATCCGCCGCCTCAACGACTACCATGCGAAGGTGTATGAAAAGCTCTCGCCCTATATGGACGATGAGGAAAAAGAATGGCTTAAGCGGTATACGAGAGCTATATAACAAATTCAACAACACCCCTGCGAAGAGTTTTCGCAGGGGTGTTGTTTCTGCGGAGCCACCCCTCATAGGGGGAGCTTTCGTGTTATATGGTGTCTTGCCGGTGAAACGCGGCAAGGGGTTCTCGGGCGGGAGACGCCCTCGCACACTAGGCTGCGGCCGTCGCAGAGCCCTTGCCCTACAGGGGTTCGGGGTGTAACTCAGGAGGCTTATTCCGGCTTCGGCGACATGCGCGTCCGGCGGAGCCGGAGCCTTTCACGTCCAGCGGAGCTGGAGTCCTCCGGACCTCGGTCTGCGACCTCGCATTGGCCAAGGCTTACGGCCTTGCGTGCGCCGAAACGGATGAAAACCGGAGGTTTTCTTACCTATCACAGCCGCCGCCCGCAACCTTAATTGTCGCCGCAGGCGACATCAGTAGTACCCGAAGGGT
>JAEZLG010000094.1 GCA_023435855.1 Bacillota bacterium
ACAAGGCGTACACTGTACGATCTTGAGCGTGCCAAGGAGCGTCTGCAAATCCTGGAAGGCCTTCGTATAGCGCTTGACAACATCGACGAGGTCATAGAGCTTATCAAAACCTCCCCGAATGCCGCCGTCGCCAAAGAACGCCTCAACGCGCGCTTTGCATTGAGCGATAAGCAATCGCAGGCCATCCTCGATATGCGCTTGCAGCGCTTGACAGGCCTCGAGCGCGACAAGATTGAAGAGGAATATAACGAGCTTTTGAAAACCGTGGCATATTATGAGAGCATACTCGCAGACGAGAAGATACTTTTGGGCATTATCCGCGATGAGGTATTGGAAATCCGCCGTAAGTTTGCGGACGAGCGCCGCACGAGCATTGAGCTTGCGAGCGACGATATAGACCTTGATGACGTGATACAGCCCGAGGACATGGTGATAACTCTTACGCAGTTTGGCTATATAAAGCGCATGGAGATGGACAACTACCGCGCGCAGCGGCGCGGCGGGCGCGGTATCATGGCACAGACTACGCGTGAGGAAGATTTCGTTCGCGATATATTCATCGCCAACACGCATGACCAGATCTTGTTCTTCACGAATATGGGCAGGGCATTTCGCATTAAGTGCTACTTAATTCCCGAAGCGGGGCGTACGGCAAAGGGCACGCCCATCGTGAACCTTCTCCAGCTTCGCGACGGCGAAAAGGTGACCACGATGCTTCGCGTCACAAAAGAGGTAGAGGCAAAATACCTCGTGCTTGCGACGCGCGAGGGACTCATTAAAAAGACTTGCGTGAGCGAGTTTGAAAACATCCGCAAGGGCGGCTTAATCGCGCAAAACCTCAATGAAGGCGACGAGATGATCGGCGTGCTTCTGACCGAAGGAGACGATGAGATACTCGTAGGCACGCGTCAGGGTAAGTGTATTCGCTTCAGCGAAGACGATATGCGTCCCATGGGCCGCACGGCGGCCGGCGTAAGGAGCATTGCGCTTGACGACGGCGACAGCGTTGTAGATGTTGAGAGGGTGCAAAAAGGCGCACATGTTCTTTGCGTAACGGAGCGAGGCCTTGGCAAACGCACGCCGGAAGAAGAATATCCCCTGCAGGGCAGGTACGGTAAAGGTGTTATCACCATTAAAGTTACGGAACGCACGGGAGAGCTCATCTGCCTCAAAATGACCGACGGCGATGAGGATATGATGATTATTCGCGACGACGGCACTGCCATCCGCATGAACGTGAACGATGTGAGCATATTCGGGCGCAACACCCAGGGCGTAAAGCTTATGCGCGTAGACGAAGGCACCCGCGTGGTGGGCGTAACGCTCGTACCGAGTGCAGAGGAAGAGGAAGAAGAAGAAACGTCCGAGGGAAATACACCGATAGGTATAGAGGAATAAAATGTAGGGGCGGATACTATCCGCCCGCAATACAGCCGAACATCCCCTATAGTCCCCTGCTTCTTTTCTTTCACGAAAAGATGACTGCGAGGAAAAATGCCGACCATTCCCATTTCAAAACCCTTAAAGCGATTAGCAGCCCTCTTTTTGCAGGAGGGCTTTTCGCTCTATGCGGTGGGCGGCATGGTACGAAACCCGCTTTTAGGCTTTCCTGTGAGCGATACGGATATCGCAAGCGCTATGGAGCCCGAGTGCCTTATGGAGCTTTGTGAACGCCACGGCATTCGTCAGATACCCAAAGGACTTTCCTACGGTACGCTGGAGCTTCATGTCGATGGTGAAAGCTATGAGCACACCACATTCCGCGCTGATACCTACGGCACGGGAGGCGCTCACAGGCCGGAAGCGGTTGCGTTTTCAAAGACGCCTGAGGAGGATGCATTCCGCCGCGATTTTACGGTAAATGCACTCTACTATGATATTTCTGCCGAAAAACTGATAGACCCTACGGGGGGGATAAGCGACCTTCATGACCGTGTGATACGTGCTACGAGCAAGGACCCGGCTGTCATTTTACGCGACGATGGGCTTCGTATTTTGCGCATGTTGCGTTTTATGGGTGAGCTTGGGTTTCACATTGAGGAAGACACACTCCGTGCAGCCAAAGAGAATGTAGAAGGCTTAAAGGATATCTCCCCCGAGCGCGTGCGTGACGAGCTTACTAAAATACTACTTTGCGATGCACGTTATGCCGTGTGGCATTACGACAGTGATACGAATTCTGCAGGGGACGGAAGCCCTGTCTTAAAGGCACTGCAAACGATGGAAGAAATAGGCGCATTAAAAGCGGTATTCCCTGAGTTGAGCATGATGCGCGGTGTGCAGCAAAAAACCTCCCACCATCGCTTCGACGTACTCGACCACAGCTTTCACGCCTGTGCGTGCGTTGTGCCGGAACTATCCTTGCGTTTAAGTGCGCTTTTGCATGACACGGGTAAGCCCGAAAGCGTAAGGCTAAACGGCAATATGCATGGGCATGAGGTCAGAAGCGAATTAATTTCCCGGGAAATTCTGACACGATTGCGTTACCCAACAGCGTTGGTTGACAAAGTGTGCATTCTTGTGAAAAACCATATGTACGATCTCAACGGCGATGCGCGAGAGTTTAAGCTCCGGCTCCGTTTTACCTCTATGGGTAAAGAGAATGCAAAAAAACTTGTGCACTTGCGTGAGGCGGATGTACATGGCTCGGGTGTACTTTCAGGTCCGGTCAAAACCGCGGAAAAATGGAAAAAGATCCTTGACAGAATGGAAAAAGAAAATGTGCCATGGAGCTTAGATGAGCTTGCCTGCACAGGTACGGACATTATGACATGGCTTAACATAGGCCCGTCGCCTCGTGTGGGAGAGGTGAAACAACGTCTTTATGAGCACTGCGTTCGCTACCCCAAGGATAATAACAAAAACATACTTCAAAAAATAGTTGGAGGAATGAACTGACATGAAGCGACCCATCATCGGCATAAGCCCGTCGTTTGAGGAAGACAAGTATTATAAGCTTTACAAAAACTATTGCTCGCTCATCAACGAAGCAGGCGGCGAGGCAATTATCCTTCCCTTTCAATTCGAAACGTTTTCCGCTTTGGACGGCGTGATCTTATCGGGCGGCGGCGATGTGGACGGACAGTTGGGCGGTTATGAGAACACAGAAATTGTTGATCGTGTAGCGCATGAGAGAGACGCGTTTGAAGTTAGGCTTTTTGAAGCGGCGTTTCGGCGTAGCGCACCCATTTTGGGTATATGCCGCGGGCACCAGATCATAAACGTTGCGTTAAAAGGCACGCTGCATCGCGATATTCCTGAGGCAGGCTTTACTGAGAATCATCAGCTTCACGGCGAAAGCGAGCACCCCATTCGCACCCTGGCGCCTTCGCGCGTGAGAGAGATGTTTGGCGAAACGGCAATGGTTTGGAGCACGCATCACCAGGCGGTAAAAGACCTCGGAAAAGGGCTTACGGCAACTGCTTGGTCACCGGAGGGCATCATAGAAGCTATAGAGCATGAAAACGGACGTGTAATCGGGCTTCAAACGCATCCGGAGCGCATGGGCTTTCTGCCACCGTTTTTATGGCTCGTGGAGAACTGCGGCAAATAAACGCGAAGCATGTAAAACGGTGTAAACATTTTATGACAAAACACTAAAGCGGTGCGCAAACGGCCACTGTTTGCTTGCAAATGCGCCAAAAAGCATGTAGAATAACATGACTATATAGCGTGTAATTGCGCTGGGCATAGCGGATACAGCATGCCCTTAAGGCGTGTTACCATTTTTAAAAACGCCTTTTAGGCGGGGATACCGGGAGGTCACACGTGAGCTTATCCCTTGAGGTTAAAAAATTTATCAACTCCGAACATATCGGGGACTATGTAGAATTCACCCTGCCCGCACCGGACTATCCGGAGCGCGGCAGCCGTAAAAAGCCCGTTAAGGAGCAAAAGCCCGAAGCTGCAGAAGCAATCGCTGCGGAAGCGACCGAAGGTGATGTGAAGGCGGAGGAACCAACTCCTGTAACGGTGGAAGTCCCAACCGGCGAAAAGGTACGCATGCACTATCTTGAGGCGGGCGTAGGTGAACCTCTTATTTTGGTTCATACAATCGCACAGTCCATCTACACCTGGCGAAGTGCATTTAACCGTTTGAGTGAATACTACCGCGTGATTGCTGTTGACCTATTAGGCCATGGCTATTCAGACAGGCCGGAGACATTCGGCTATACCATTGAGGAACATGCAGAGAGCCTTCGGCTGTTTATGGACGCTATAGGCATTAAATCCGCGCACTTCATGGGTTTCTCTATGGGCTGTGCATACGTATCGCAGCTTGCGGTTTCAGCACCCGAGCGCATGGGCAGGATTATCCTCCTTGCCCCCGGTGGTATATCGCCTGAAATGCCGCTTCCCATCCGCATGATTGACAGCACGGTATTTGGCCCAATCGCCTCCATGCTCTTTGGGCTGCGCACTGTGGAGAATGTGCTGTCCGAATGCTTCTTTGACCTCACCTGCCTCACTAGTGACGTTATAACAGAATACTACCGCACCATTTCCGATCCTTCCGGCAGGCGCGCTGTTCGCCACTCACTCCATTATTTTGACGATACCGTTATCAACACGCGCTTGCGTGAGATGGAACAGGATATTTTGATTTTACAGGGCGGCGAGGATAAATGGCGCTCCCAGACGCAGGCTGAGTTCTACCACGCAGCCTATAAAAACGCCTGCTTTGCGGTGGTGCGAAACGCCGGCCACCTTTTACAAGA
Source organism: Bacillota bacterium (assembly GCA_023435855.1). Taxonomy (GTDB): domain Bacteria; phylum Bacillota; class Clostridia; order Christensenellales; family CAG-138; genus UBA7707. Next base: position 4,719 of record JAEZLG010000094.1, read on the forward strand.
GGAAAAGCCCGATAAGCTCTTAGCAGCTACGCTCGAATTCATACCTGTGGCGATGCCGGGGGAATAAAGCGCTTGCGCGCTTTCGCGTGCATGTCTTGTGAGCCATGCACGCGAGTAAGGGTCTTGCACATCCGCCTCTCGCGCTTTGGCGCTCCCACCCTTCGGGTACTACTGATGTCGCCTATGGCGACAATTAAGGTTGCGGGCGGCGGATGTGAAAGGAACGAAAGGCTACGCCTTTCATCCGTTTCGGCGCACGCAAGGCCGTAGGCCTTGGCCCAAAGGGCTCCGGCTATGCCGGACGCACATGTCGCCGAAGCCGGAAGGAAGTCAAGGGGTTCGCCCCTTGACAATCCCGGAGTTATCGGGGTTATGCCCAGAACCCCGTAGGGGCGGATAGTATCCGCCCGCGTGTTCATGCAAAGGATTGAATTTCTCATGTAGGGCGGGATGATTTCATCCCGCTGTTTTAAAAAAAATATTTACTTTACCTATTGACCCTGACGTTGCGTTAGGGTTTATTGTATTTGTAAAGGGAGGCGAAACGGGATGATGACCGTGCACGAGGTGGCAAAGCTCGCGGGAATCAGCGTACGCACGCTGCATTATTACGATGAAATCGGGCTACTCCGTCCGGACGGAGCGAGCTACGCGGGATACCGGCTTTATGGGGATAGTTCCATAGAGCGGCTTCAGCAGATTTTGTTTTTCCGCGAGCTTGGGTTTCCCCTAGGGGAAATCGCGGCCATACTTAATGCGCCAAACTATGATAAATCACAGGCGCTTTTAAACCACAGGCGGCTTCTTACGCTCAAACGCGAGCGGCTAAACGGGCTTATCGCCCTTGTGGATCAAGCGCTCAAAGGAGAGGATTCTATGAGCATAAAGGAATTTGATATGAAAAAGATTGATGAAGCACGCGAACAGTATGCCGCAGAGGCAAAGTCGCGATGGGGTGAAACGAACGCGTATAAGGAAAGTGAAAAACGCACCGCCAAATACACCAAAGAGGATTGGGCGCGAATGAGCACTAAATCGGAGGCGATTTTCAAGGGCTTTGCCGAATTGCGAAATTTGGACCCCGCATCCGATGCAGTGCAGTCGCTTGTGCGGCAATGGAAGGCGTTCATAAGCGAGAGCTATTATGACTGCACGGACGAGATACTTTCAGGTTTGGGTGAAATGTATGTGGATGATGCGCGGTTCACAAAAAATATCGACGCTTATGGAGAGGGTACCGCAATGTTTATGCGTGACGCCATACGGGCGAATGTGAAAGGAAAGTAACAAAAAGGCCGTTTCGGGAACTTTGCCGGAACGGCTTTATACTATGCCGAAAAGGGCAATGTTCAAACATCGTTTACAGGGAGATTGGGGCCTATATGGTAAAATCGGTAAAAGAATTTTACCCCGTCATCAAGATATGCGGAGGTTGTATGCTTTTAGGATACGTTGTGAGGGTTCTTCCCGTTATCGCGCTTTTTAGCCTCCTAATCTATTTACCGGTGTATTTTGCGCATAAACATCGCTTTGGAAAAAGACCATTTGTCAGACATGTTGTGATCTACGCCTTTATCGGGTGCTGTTTGTCGCTTCTCTACTTGACGATTCTATGGTACTACCCCGATATTACGTTTCACCCGGGTTATTACATGCTGAATTTGGAGCCCTTCGTCTGGACGCGGGAAGTTTACAGCATGGGTGCGGTAAAGATGTTCAAGCAGCTTGCCGTCAACATTGTTATGTTTATCCCTTACGGAATGCTACTCCCCATGACATTTGAGAAAATGAATAGACTGTGGAAAACAGCGCTTTGCGTGCTGTTTACCACCATTTCGATAGAAACGCTGCAATTCTTCATGGGGCGAAGCGCCGATGTTGACGACGTTATTATGAAATTTATAGGCGGGATTGTAGGGTATCTATTGTTTTTGCTATTGCAGTCGGCTTACGGAAATAAAAAGGGCTGGCAGCGTGCCTTGCATCGGACATAAAGTATTCCGGAAGGAAAAGCCGCGGTGTTTCTTAGCACCGCGGCTTCGTTTAATTTTCTGTTCTCCAACTCCTGTACAGCCCCGCTATAACCGCCTCAAGCGGTTCTGCGGCAAGTTCTACATCGGATACATCGGGTATTTCCGAAAGCTCGCGCAGCACTTCCTGCACGGGTGTTTTTTGGGGCTCGAAGGCATAGGTATGCATCGAGTCTATGCTTTCCACAAGTAAAGCGGAAATTAGTTTCGGTGGTACGGGCGAGCTTGTTTGGATGCGTACGAGCCTGTTAAAACTGTTATTTTGTCTTAGCGCTTCAAACGTACCGTCAAACGCAATGCGCCCGTTTGATAGGAGCACTACGCGATGTGCCATTTCGGCAAGATCGTCCATGTCATGCGAGGTTACAAGTACCGTTGTGCCGTAGAGAGAGCCGAGTGTGCGTAAAAACTCGATCATCTGCCGTTTGGCAAGTACGTCAAGCCCCAGCGTTGGTTCATCGAGCAATATGAGCTTGGGGTTATGAAGGAGCATCAGTGCAAGCTCGCAGCGCATTCTTTGCCCGAGGCTAAGTTCACGTGCAAAGGTATGCAGCAAATCGCCTATGTCGAGCCGCTCCGTTACGTCATGGAGCATGCGCGTATAGGTGGTATCGGGAATATTCCACACCTCGCGCTTCCATTCAAAGCTCGATAAAATGGGATGGTCCCACCAAAGCTCCATGCGGTTGCCGAAGAGTATACCGACATTTTGCATGAGCTCAACGCGGTTCTTCATGGGTGAAAGACCCATAACGTTTACCTCCCCAATGTCCGGCACGAGCATGCCGCAAAGGAGTTTTATGGTGGTGCTTTTTCCGGCACCGTTGGGGCCTGCATAGGCCACAAATTCGCCCTTATTTACTTTAAGGTTCACGCTGTCAAGTGCGCACACCTCTTTTACCTCGGGATGCAGGAGGTTTTTGAGCGCGTTTATAACCGTGCCTGCACGCTGCTGTTGGTAAAAAGTCTTTTTAACATTTGTAAGTTCAACCGCGGTGTCCCATGCTGCGGTAGCGCGAACTGCCGACTTTGGCATAATACTTCAGTCCTTTCGAGAAAAAAATGTAGGCTAGGCCGCATAGTGTCACGGCCACGAGTGCAGGAAGGAGGAGCAGTATTCCGCCCTCCGTTTTTTTAAGGAGTATGCAGGTTGGCAGCCAAGCCAATGCCCCTGCCGGCAGCACCGTCAAAAGCGCATAGCGCACGGCGGAGGGCAGCCCGAAAAGCGGGTAGATGGATAGCGAAAACATCGCATCAAGAACCACGGAGGAGAGCTCCTCCCCCGCCTTTGGCCTGTAAAATGCTGCGCTGCCCGCGAGGAAGGAATAGCCAAGCACCATGCTTACACCGCATATAAGGTAAAAAATAAGTAGGAGCAGCCAGCCGAAGCTTGCGGCGATTTTAAGCCGTATGGCAGCAAAAACCACCACAGCGACGCCGCATAGGAAAGTGCTGCTGCCGGAAACCGGCAAAAACCCTTCCGTTAAAAGCTGAGCGGGAAGCGATAAAGGCTGTATCAACATATGATCCAGCTGCCCTCGGCCAACGCGGCGGGAGATGTAGCCCGCGTTGCCGCCCCCAAAGAAAAGTTGGAAAAGCCCTGATACGACGGTTGAATAACCGAGCATCAAAAGCACCTCATCGCTTGAGAACGTACCGACGCCCGCAAAGCGTTCGGATAATAAAAACACCGAGGAAACGCTTGCGATTGCGGAAACAAGATCACTCAAAATGGCCAAAACGCAGTTTCTCGTATCGCGCAACAGCCACGCAGCATCCATACGTGCGTAAAGTTTTAAAAGCCGCAAAGCGCGGTGCAGTTTTTTAGCCGCCATGGGAAACCATCCTTTCTCGACTCTTGCGAAACACCAAAAGTGTGACAGGCCACAACAAAAGGTTCCAGAATACTTGGAGTGGAATTACATCTATTACGCCTGCAAGTCCTGTGAACAACGAAAGCGGCGCACCCGCTTGGCTCGCAAACGGTGAAAGTGCCAGTATCTTGCCTATACCCCACGGCAAAAGCGCAAAGGGGATTACTGCACCCGATAACAGAGCTGTAATCGCACGGCGGATTACTTCCACGAGCCATGCGGTATTTTGCATGCGAATCACAAGGCATGCAAACAAAAAGTCGATGGCAAAGCCGAGCGATACAGAAAGCGCAAGGCTTATAAAAAACCAAGGGCTTTGCGGTAAAACGTTAATATTTAGGGCGGATGAGATCAACAGCACCGGCAGCGAAAAAAGCAGAAACGGCGTGATCCAACCACCCACCGTATGCGCGGCAAGCTGTGGGAAAATACCCATCGGGCGCATGTACTGGCTTAATATACTCCCTTCGTGCATCCACGACGAGGCAGGTGTGCGCACATCAATCAGGTCGCTGAGCGCAACACTCACGACGGTATAGCTTAAAAGCATTGGGAGTGTCATCCCCTCGGTCTTAGCGCCTTGTGAGAAGAGCGCTGTCCAAAGCGAAATGAGCGCGATTAGCCTAAGAATGCGTATTGCGTAACCGCCAATCGCCTCGCCGAGGCCGAAATAGTTTTGTTCGAGCGCGCTCATGCGCGCGGTGGCTATATAGGGTCGTAAACGGTGTACCATATTGAATTCTCCTAAAAGCATAAAAAAACGGAGGGCCGTTTAGGCTCTCCGGTGCAGGTAAAGGCACTTCCGTGCTTTGCAAAAATTAAGCGAAAGCGCGGTTGAGAGGCTCTTTTGCGGCATTTTTGGGTAGACTTCTCCCTTGGAGTGCCAAAATGGACGAATTGCCCTTTATGTTTTCCGCATAGACCGTCATCAGACCGCCAAAGAAAAGCATGCGTGAAACCAAACCTCTCACCTCCTTACATAGTATTCCGCAAAAAAGAATAACGGTTTTACCTGCTTTTGTCAACAAGTAATTCGTGTAAGGGTTCGGCTCCCCTCCCCTTAGGCCGCAGGCGGTTGACAAGCAGGAACGCATACGATTAGAATTACCGCATGGGTAAGAATAAGACAACAAGACGTTTTTTCAACCGCACACTGTATGTCACAGCAGCCTCGATGGTTCTTCTGCTTTTCGTATGGCTCGCGTATTCGAGTTGTCGTGCAGCACAACCTTCGCCTGATCTCCATATAACGCCGAAGCCTTCGCTTTCCATAACGCCTCTTGCTGCGAACACCCCCTCACCCACCCTTGAGAACTCGCCGACACCTATACCCACACCCGATGGCCTTACGGCGAAGAGCGGTACATCTACCGTGGCGTGGATTTCCGATACGCAGCATTATCACGTTAAAGCACCGGAAGTGTTTCAGCAAATGACACGCTTTTTACGCGATGAACAAGCGCGTATGAATCTTACCTACATTGTTCATACAGGCGACATAGTAGACGAACGCAGCGACGAGTCACAATGGGAAAATGCTATAGCGGCGATGGAAACACTAAAAAACATTCCCTATGGTGTGCTGGCGGGCAACCACGATGCAGGGAGAGATTCGGATTTTAGCCTATTCTCGAAATATTTCGGTGAGGATGCTATGCTAAAAAGGCCTGAAAACACATATTACGGAGGTTCCTACAAAAACAACCGCGGTCATTATGACCTTATGGATATCGGCGAAAACCGTTTCGTATTTGCGTACATGAGCTATGCGCCTGACGAAGACGGCATACGATGGCTCAACGATGTTTTTAAAGAATACCGTGACCGTGTGGGTGTGCTTTGCTTGCATCAATATTTTAATACCGATATGAGCTACAGCTCGCCCGGTGAGACATTGTTCAAAAAAGTGGTTAAAAAGAACCCGAACGTATATCTTGTTTTATGCGGGCACCGCTATTCCGTGGGCCATAAGGCGCTCGATCTTGATGACGACAGCGACGGGAAGACGGATCGACGTGTGTATGAGCTCATGCAAAACTATCAGGCTGCGGGCCAAATAGGAGGCAGCGGCTACATGCAGTTATTGCAGTTTGACGATACAAGAAAAGAAGTGCGCGTAATCAGCTACTCACCCTATACGGATGACAGACGCTACTACGATACCCCCGGGACAGAGCTTGAAGAATTCCCGGTGGACCCGGAACAAGAGGAATATACATTTTCGTATCCGTGGAAGTAAAGGACTTCGGAAGCACTCACAACCTAGTTAAAAAACCATGGTATTGTAAAGGGCGCACCTATAGGTACGCCCTATATAGTTACATAGCCATTATTGTTCCGCAGGCTATTTTTTTGCCGGAATTACCCGAGGGCTGCGAGGTAAAATCGTCCACGCCCGCGTGGATAATCACCGACCTGCCTATCACTTCGCTGACTTGAAACCGGTCCGTGATGAACGTAAGGAATGCGCTGCCGCTGTTTTCAAACAAGGGCGGCATATCGCCCGCATGGTAGGGATGGGGGCATTTTTTGGGGTTGTAATGACCGCCCGCACCGGCGTACCGGTCCTGCCTGTCGCCTAAACAGCCGCCTCCCTCGTGTATATGAAACGCGAAAACGCCGTTCATGCAGGGGCCACTCAAATGCGGCAGACCGCTCACTTCAGCAGCGATTATCACGTCGCCACGCGTTTGAAAAAAATAGACCGTGCCGCGCACGGCGGAATAAGGCGCGCTTCCGCGTATGGCTGCGTAAGCCGTCGGGCGCTCAAGAAGCACACGCGCGACGCGCCGCGTAATATCCTGCGCCTCAAACATGGGAATATCCCCCTTTAAAGTATCCTGTGAGTCGTACATAAACTACAATAACCCCCTTTGTTCATCATATGCGAATAAGGGCATAAAAGCGCGGTGTGTTTTGAAGCTTCCCTTTATCCGTTAAGAAGGTGTATCATGTTCTGGAGTATAAGAAGGAGATAACTATGCAAGCTTATAAAATTGCCGATATGCATTGCGATACCATTGTATGCCGCGTGTCGCGAGGAAACGGAAATGTCCGTTTGCGCCAAAACGACGGGCAGCTCGATTTGCTGCGCTTAAAAAACGCAGGGGTAGTTGCACAGTGCTTTGCTTTGTTTATCCCAAGCGGCGAGGATGAAAAGGCGCTTCAAGGTCTTTCTCCCTACGGCTTTTTTGAAATGGCTTACGGATGTTATAAGGAGCAGATTGAGCAAAACGCCGACTTAGTGCGGCCGGCGTTCAACTATTTTGACGTAGAAACAAACATGGCCGAAGGGCGGATTTCCTCCATCCTCACCATCGAAGACGGCCTGCTTCTTGAAGGCAAGATCGAGCGCGTGGACGAGTTGTATGAAAAAGGCGTAAGGCTTATCACATTAACGTCGAACACGGAAAACTCGCTCGGCTACCCCAATTATAACGACGGACCGGATACCGCTCACGGGCTTAAGGAGTTTGGGTTTTTGGCAATGGAGCGGATGAATGAACTTGGCATCATCGTGGATGTTTAGCATCTTTCGGATGCGGGTTTTTACGATGTGGCAAAGCACTGCAAAAAGCCGTTTGTCGCTTCACATTCCAACGCCCGCGCTATATGGAACGATAGAAGAAACCTCACGGACGATATGCTTAAAACGCTTGCGGAAAAAGGCGGTATGACAGGTCTCAACTTTGCCTCGTATTTTTTAAGCGAGGATAAGGTATCCACCGCTTCGGCGCTTCTAAGACACGCAAAGCATATCGTAAATGTAGCAGGCGAAGATGCGCTCGGCTTCGGTTCCGATTTTGACGGCATCAGCTGCGAGCTCGAATTTGGCGGCTGTGAGGGGTATGGAATAATTTTGGAGCTTTTCGAAAAGCATTTTACCCCCAGGCAGATGGAAAAGCTTACATATTTAAACTTTCTTCGCATACTGAAGGAATGCTGCTGAGTTGTAAGAAATGAACCGAGGATGATATACTAATACAAACTACAAAAGTCGGAGGTACACCGCATGGCAAAGCCGGTATTGGCGATCTTGGCGGCTGGCATGGGGAGCCGCTACGGCGGTCTCAAGCAGATTGACCCCATGGATGCGCATGGTAACATCATCATTGATTTTGATATTTACGACGCGAAAAAAGCGGGCTTTGAGGATCTCGTTTTCATTATCAAGAAGGAAATTGAGGCGGATTTTAAAAATAATATAGGCTTGCGCATGGAAAAACGCATGAACGTATCCTATGCCTATCAGGAGCTCGATAAGCTGCCTGCAGGCTTTTCCGTGCCCGAGGGCCGCGTGAAGCCTTGGGGCACTACCCATGCTGTGCTTTGCGCACGCGAAGTGATCGGCAATCGGCCCTTTGCCATCATCAACGCGGACGATTACTACGGTCCCCGCGCATTTCAAGAGCTGTACAATTTTCTTTCCCGCGGAACCGATATAAATGCGCACGCCATGGTAGGCTATAACATCGAAAACACGCTTACGGAATATGGGTCCGTGGCACGCGGTATTTGCATGGTAAATGAAAAAGCCTATCTTACCGATATCGTTGAGCGCACCAAGGTGGTAAAAACCGAAAATTGCGCCGCTTTCACCTTGGATGGTGAGCATTATACGGATATTCCCAAGGGAACCGTGGTTTCTATGAACTGCTGGGGTTTCATGGAGGGAATCTTTGATCGGCTGCAGGCAAACTTTAACGGCAATTTTGAAGCCGGTGTACGGTCCAATCCGCTCAAGTACGAAGATCTTTTACCCAATGCCGTGCGGTATGCCATCGGCGACGGCAAAACAAGTGTGAAGGTGCTTCCGACCCCCGATCGCTGGTTTGGCGTCACTTACAAAGAGGACAAAGAGAGCACGATTGAAGCATTGAAAGCATTAAAAGCAAAGGGATTGTACAGCGAGAAGCTTTGGGAGTAATTTTAAAAAGCTGCCTACTCCCTTTGTTTTAACAATCCTAGGCTTAACGATCGGTTTAGTAAAGAAGTGCTGTATCCTTATGGAAACAGCACTTCATGTAATTTAACCGGTTAAATTATTCAATGGGTGGGCGCTTATGAACCTGTGTGTTGGTTATATCGCCTGCTGTAAATCCCGTGCTCGCTTGCTGCTCGCGCAAAAGTCTTTCGCGCCTGCGTTTGGCGCGCGCGATGCGCTCGCGCTCTTTACGCTCCAAAACCGTTAACACGATAAGCGCGATACCCGCCACCAATGTGAGTATACCGAGAACCAATAGCGCCGTCTTAAGCGCAGTACGCACGGAGCTTCCGACACCCAAACCCAGCGCGTCTGAGGCGGGCTCTTCAATAGGTTCCGGTGTCGCGGCAGTCGCCAGGAAGCCGTCGCCCAGATAAGATGCTTTTATATTGGCGGTATAGGAGTAAGGTGTTCCGGCGGGGTCAGCTAGGTTCAATGTGAAAACGAGGTCGCGCGGTTCGCCAACGTAAATGGTTTGCTCGGTGGACTGCTCGCCTGCGGGCAGCTCCGACAGCCTATATAGCTCCTGCGCGGTCTGCTCGCTTAAAACAAGATCCTTCATCACGAGCGAACCCGTGTTGACAAACGTGAATTTTACCTTGATACTGCCTGCTGAATTTAGGGTCTCCAGCACTTCGGCCTTAAAATCGACGCCCAAAAGAGACGGGTCGATGAACTTACGTACAACATAGCTCTTGGTGGTGTTTTCATAGACTTGGCCGGAATCGGTCGCTGCGCTCACGCTGAAGGCAACGTAGCGTTCCTCCTCGGTCTGCACTTTATAGGTAAGCCTTGTTCCCTCGCCTACAGCCAAGGAAATGTTTTCCTCCGTTACGGAGTTGCCGAGCTCGTCCTTAACGGTGATGCGGCGAAGCTTCTGGTTTCCGGTGTTGGTTAGAAGAATCGAGAACGTAACGCCTTCGGCGGTGCTTTTGCCTTGCTCCACCTCGATGGAAAGCTTGGTGTTGACCATGCCGATTCGGACTTCGGTAATCGGAGCGGAGGTTTGCGGTTTGCTCTCCCCTTCCGGTGTATAAGTCACGACAGGCGCGCTGCTTACAGTTTCATAGCCCATTTCGAACTCGTAAGGGAACTCGTAGGTTTCGCCTGCCGCAATGATAACATCTTTAAAAATAGGGGTCTTCCCCGCGATACCGCTGTCGGTAAGAGATACCTTTTTTAGAGCCACAATACCCGTGTTTGTCACTTTATACGTCAAAGTTACCTTCTCGCCCGGAGAGGCGTTGGTGCTTGACGCGGAACGGGTCACTGTAACGCCGCTTTTGCTGCCGCGGGCAATGACGACGGATGTGGAGCCGCTTTTCTGCTCGCCGTTTTCCGTCCAGGAAAGGTCAAAAGTAAGCGAAACGCCTAAAAATTGGTCGGGAATAGTTGCTGTCACGGAAAAGGTTTTGCTTTCGCCCGGGTTTATAATGACTCCTGAGGTGTCAAACAAAAGCTGATAGGGATTGGAGATGGCGATGTTCTCAATTGCCGCTTCGCCGTCATTGGTTACGGTAACGGAAATGCGCGACTCTCCTTGCACTGCGAGCATGGCGGGATCGGCGCTTGCCGTTATGGTCGCCGCGAGCGCAAACTGCGGCAAAGCGGCAATAAATAGCATAACCGTCACAAACGCATACAATCTTTTTTTCATTTGCAGTTCACTCCCCAATACAGCACAAAAGCATCGCTTTTATATTTAATCACTATGATGGTACATTCGCCAATCCTTGCGTAAAGGTTTTCGCCTATGATTGGTACATTCGTACCAATCATTATAATCGAAAAGCCGGCTAAGTGCCACCTTTGCGTGTAAAATACGAAATTTGTTCAAAAATTAGTCTGAAAGCGCAGATAGTCGTAAATACCCTTCTTCTAAAAGTGTGATTGCGGCGCGGCCGTCGGTAAGCTCGGTAATGTCTTTTTGAAAAGCACTTAACCGCTCCGTAGAAACCATTGCGGAGATTGTCACATCTTCAGCAAATGAACATTCAACTTTGCCCGCTTGTTGTCGTACATAGCTTTCCACGGTACCGTAACGCGCATAATCGATACGTATAAAAACGTGGCGTGCAGGGCGCATGTGTACGATGCCTGCTGCTAAAACGGCCTCCGATGCCGTACGGGAATAGGCGCGGACAAGCCCGCCTGTACCCAACAGCACACCGCCGAAATAACGCGTCGCAATCACAAGCGCATCCGTAACGCCTTTGTTTTTTAATACCTCCATCATCGGCAAGCCCGCAGTTCCGCCCGGCTCTCCGTCGTCGGAAAAACGCGCAGTCTCAAACGACGGCCCGAGCGCATAGGCGTAGCAGTTGTGGGTGGCATCCCAATGTTCTTTTCTTATATCCGCAAGATAGCGAAGTGCCTCCTCCTCGTTTATAAGGGGGAAGCACCTGCCTATAAACCTAGACCGGTTGACACTAAACTCGATGCGCGAGGCGAGGTTTACGGTCGTATAGGGCCGCATGTTACGCCCTCATAATGCGCACGAAGCCCTTTTTGCCTTTACGCAAGATAACGCCTTGCTCAAGCGAATTTTCGCTAAGAGTAAAATAAACGTCACTCACCTTTTCTTCATCCGCAAACACCGCGCCGCTCTCAATCATGCGTCGGGCATCGGACTTGCTCATGCAAAGCTTGCCGAGAACGAGAAGGTCCGTTACGCGAAGTCCGGTCTCCTCGACTTGGCTTTGCGTGAGTGCCACGGTAGGCATATTTTCAAGGTTGCTGCCGCCGCCGAATAATGCCTCTGCGGCGGTTTTCGCTTTCGTTGCTTCCTCCGTGCCGTGCACCTGTTCTGTAAGCGTATAAGCAAGCACGCTCTTGGCGTTGTTGAGTTTAGATCCACCTTCCTTGCAGAGCGCTTCAATCTCTTCAAGCGGCAAGAATGTCAAAAGGCATAAGCAAGTTTTCACGTCGGCGTCGTCTACGTTGCGCCAGTACTGATAAAAATCGTATACGGGCGTTTTTTCTTTATCGAGCCAGAGGGCACCCTTCTCGGTCTTACCCATCTTCTTGCCCTCACTCGTTGTCAAAAGCGCTGTGGTGAGCGCGAAAGCGGGGCGCTGCTCCTTTCGGCGTATTAAATCAGCGCCGCCTAAGATATTGCTCCACTGGTCGTCGCCGCCCATTTGAAGCACACAGTTATACTCTTGGTTGAGCACTAAAAAGTCGTAACTTTGCATGAGCATGTAGCTCATTTCAAAGAAGGTAAGCCCTTTTTCCATGCGCTGCTTATAACATTCGGCTGAGAGCATGCGATTTACGGAGAAGTGTACGCCTATATCCCGCATGAAATCGAGGAAGTTAAGAGAGCGTAGCCAGCGTGCATTGTTCTCTAAAATCGCCTTCCCGTCAGAAAAGTCGATAAGCTGCGCCATCTGCTTTTGAAATTGCGCGGCGTTGTTGTCGAGCTCCTCTACGGTCATCATGCGACGCATGTCAGTCTTTCCGGAGGGATCGCCGATGGCGGCGGTGCCGCCGCCTAAAAGCACGATTGGCCTATGCCCCGCTCGCTGCATATGCGCCATCGTCATAAGCGCCACATAGTGGCCTATGTGGAGGCTGTCGGCAGTTGGGTCAAAGCCGATGTAGAATGTAACCTTCTCTGTTGCAAGGAGCGCTTTTAACTCTTCCGGGTGCGAGCATTGGCGCGTAAAGCCGCGCGCTTCCAGCACATCGTATACGTTTTGCATGTTTGTTTCTCCAAGTTATTTAGTAAAGACAGCTTAACACAAGGAAATAGGTGTTTCAATCGTTAAGGCTGTTCAACGATTCGTTCGTATTCATGAAGCCATGTTTGCCCTATCATGTCCGAGGGCATGGTGAACACACTGGGGCTAATGGAAAGCAAAATACAAGGAGCCTCAGGTGCACAGTTGCGCTTGAACTGCTGGGAGAAAAAGCGCTTCAAGAATATGCCGAGTGTCTTATATACGGTCTCAGGGTCAAAGGAAAACGCGTTGCACGCGAGTGTATAAAGCTCGTGCGGGCTTTTTTTGTTGACGAGCATGTGGAAGATAAAAAAGTCGTGCAGCTCATAGGGGCCTACGATTTTTTCCGTCTGCTGCTCCTGCTTACCCTCCACGAGCGGCCAAAGTTCAGGGCTTACGGGGGTTAATAAAATGTCTTCGAGGAGGCTTTGCACCTCGGGGAAGCGCGTTTGCGCTCTTTTAATAACAAGGCGCAGAACCGTTTTGGGGATTGATGCATTCACGTCGTACTGTGCAAGATGGTCGCCGCCGAATGTCGTCCAACCGAGCGCCGATTCCGAAAGATCCCCTGTTCCTACATCTAAAAGACCATCCATATTGGAGATCGACAAGAGTATTTTTGTGCGCTCCCGCGCCTGCACATTTTCAAAAACTGTGTTGCGCCCCGAAGCGGCACTGTAACCGATGTCTTTGAAATGCTGTTCGCAAGCAGGGCGGATATCAATCTCACGGAAACTGCAGCCGAGGCCCTCTATGAGTGCACGGGCATTGTTTTTGGTGCGCTCGGAGCTGCCAAACCCCGGCATGGATACGCCGAGCACGCTGTCGCGCTTTAATCCCATTTGATCGGCTGCGGCGCAGGCAGCCAAAAGTGCAAGCGTGCTGTCCGCACCGCCCGAAACGCCGATTACAAAGCCTTTCCCGTTTATAAAAGAAAGCCGTCTTGAAAGCGCAGTCGCTTGCAAGGATAAAATGCGATCGAGCTCTCCGTTCGCTTCGTCGGGGTCGTTTGATAGGTAAAGCTCGCTTTTGCTTCGCTGCTCTACATAGGGTTCAAACGGGAAAAGGGCACCGCTGTCGACATCTGCATAAAGGAATGTCTCGTCGCCGAAAGCGGCTTTTGCTTCGAGTACCTCGCCGCCTGCTGCGATGGCGCAAAACCCGTCAAACACGAACGAACTTGTGGATTCTCCCGCGTTAGGCGAGGCATAGGCGACCGCTGAACCCGTTCGCGCGGAGTAGGCGGCAAGCTTGCGTTTAATTTCGTTAAAACTCCCGGCCGTAGCGTTGAGTGAGGATGGCATTAATATGGTATAACCCGCGTGCGGCTTTGCGCGCAAGAACAGCTCGTTTCCGAAGCATACGGCTACGCGCGGGAACGGTGCCAATGCGATTTCCGAGCCATCATCGTAATCCACATCCGGTAAAAAGCCAAACGGTGCTTTGGCGCAGGATGAAGGCAGAATGGCGTAAACACGCGGTCCGCGAATGAGTGCTACGCAGGAGCGAACACGGCCGTTTAAAAGATACGGAAGCCCTACCGCCGTGGTGACGCGCGTAAATTTAACCGCCTCAACGATATCGCGCAGCGCCTTTTGCGCGGCATTCAAAACGATAGGCTGTCGCGTAAGCGAACCGAGTGTTGCACCCGTCAGGCAAAGCTCCGGCAGCACGAGATAGTCTGCTGATATCTCGTCTGCCTTCAGGATGCAATCAATTATCGCCTGCGCGTTTTTTGTTACATCACTCAAGGTGAGAACCGGGGAGGCCGCGGCCAAGCGCACATGGTTGGAGGCGGCGTAAGAATGGAGTGCCTGCTGCATACATTCACCCTCTTATCGAATTTTTACAACTTATATTTATTATACCATTTGGTACATCGACGCGCAAACACGCCGGTTCCCCCTATTTCGCAGAGTTTCACGCCGTTTGTTTGACAGTTTTTTCGTACGTGATTCCCTATGATGGTAATGGACGTGCTTTTATATCTATACATACGGCAGGTGACGGCGCATGCACGAGGCTGTGCTTAGGCTCAAAAGCCAACTCATCCCCTATCTTAAACGCCGCGCGTTCTCCTTTGAGCTTGCAGAGCTTGTGCTGTCGGCACTTTTGGGTTCGTCGGCTTATGGCTTAAGCGGGCTTTCCCCGCTTAGCATAGCCTGTGTCGCCGCGGTATTTTTATGCGGTGTTAACCCGTATTACGCGCTCACGGGTGCAGTCGCGGGAGCGCTTATCGGAGGAAACTATGCCTCCGCAGCCGCATGCGCGCTTTTTGCTGCTGCAAGTATAGGTATTGGGGCGTGGCGCGGGAGTCTTAAAAACCGAGAAAAGCTGGCGCTTCTTCTCGCTGCGCAACTTGTTCTTATGCCCGTGTTTTATATGCGCTCGCTTGAAAGCGCCATGATTGGGCTTTCAAACGCCATTCTTGCAATACTCGCTGCCGCAGCGCTCAAACACGCGCGCGCGGCATTTGAGGCGACAATTAAAAAGCGGATGCTGAGTAACGCCGAGCAGGCTTCGCTTGTAGCGCTCGGGGCATTTATCGTGTTTTCGTTGCGTGATTTTTCGCTGCTTCAAGTAGGCATCGGTGCGGTGTTTGCTACGCTTTTCTCTCTCGTTTCGGCGGGTATGAAAGGGCCTGTCGCAGTTGCCGCGTCGGTGGTGTTCGGCTTAAGCTGTATGCTTGCGGGCGGGGCAAGCATGTTGTTTATGGGAACGCTTGCGGCCTGTACGTTATGCGCTTCCTTTTTAATGCGATCCGGACGATGGGGGGTTGCGGCGGGCTTTTTCGTGCCTGCAGCGCTTTTTTCGTATTTTGTCGGCGGTATAAATTCCCTTTCCGTATGGGAGGCGGGGTTTGGCTGCGGCTTTTTTGCGTTGTTACCGCAAAAAGCGTTTCGTTCCATGGCCTCCGCTGCGCTGCCTGCTGAGGATGAACGCTTTAAACGGGCACTTATCACCACGCGTGCGCGGTTGGACGATCTTTCAAGCGTCGTCGCTCGTCTAAGTACGCTTTTTGACCCGGATGATGAGGCGCAAGGCTTTCTTTATAGGCAAATGAACGGTATATGCGGTGCGCTCCGCTCGCTTGCGGAAAACTCCTATCCCGATAAGCGGCCATACAAGCGCTATGAGATACGCGTCGGTGCGGCAGCCTGCCCTAAGGCGGGCAATGTTGAAACCGGCGACAGCATGGGCATGCGCGAGGCGGGCGGGAGCCTTCTTATGATGCTAAGCGACGGCATGGGCACGGGTGAGGCAGCGCATAAGGAAAGTGCCGCGGCAGTGGCTCTTTTGGGGGATTTATTAAGCGTAGGCTATGAGCTTGAAAACGCGCTTGAATGCGTGAACATGCTTTTGCTGCTGCGCCAAAAAAACGATATGTATGCTACGCTCGACGCGGCATGCATCGACCTTAAAACAGGTTCTGCTCAATTTGTAAAATTCGGTGCGCCGCCAAGCTATATATTGCGCGACGGGAAGGTAATCACCGTGTATGCCGAGGCAATACCCATGGGCGTTATGAAGGAGGCGCACGCAGCTATACAAAGTGCCGCGCTCAAACATGGCGATGCACTTGTTTTGATGACTGACGGAGCGTTTGATGCTCTCGGTACAGATCTTTTTGCGTCGCTTTTGGAGCACGTGTATGCGGCTAACACCGCAGATGATGCTGCAAATGCACTGTTAAAATGCGCGCGAGAGAAAAGCGGTGCGGATGATATGACGATATTGGTTGCACGGATCGTGTAAGCGCTTTGCGCTTCGCTGGCATGGCTTGCGAGCCATGCCAGCGAGGCCCTTCGGGGGGTTGCACATCCGCCTGTCGCGCTTCAGCGCTCCCACCCTACGGGTACTACTGATGTCGCCTTCGGCGACAATTAAGGTTGCGGGCGGCGGATGTGATAGGTACGAAATCCTTCGGATTTCATCCGTTTTGACGCGCGTGTCGTCAAAGCCGGAAGGAAATTAAGAGGGGCGCCTCTTAATGATCTCCCAAGAGTTTGTTGCCACAGTGGATGCCCCGCTTCGGTTGGTCGTACTGGCCGGAGGCTTACTTATGCATTCGTCAGCTAGAAATTGTTTATTGAAATTTGGTCACTTTGTCACAATTCAGTTCTTCAAAGCGTGCGAGCCTGATGATATAATACTGGTATCAAGAGGAAGGGCTCTCGTACATGAAGAATATCTGCGTGTTTGGCGCGTCGAGCAGCCGTATCGACCAAAAGTATATCGACTGCGCTGCCGAGCTTGGTCGTCTCTTGGCCGAAAACGGTTTTGGTCTTGTGTTTGGCGGTGGGCGCGTAGGTCTGATGGGCGCGGTCGCACAAAGCGTACATATGAACGGTGGTCATATAACCGGTGTGATCCCCGAAAAACTTAACCAACCCGGCATTGCCTACGAGAGCTGCGATGAGCTGATTGTCACCGCCACCATGCACGAGCGAAAGGCTGCTATGGAGCGCAGGAGCGATGGCTTTGTTGTGCTGCCCGGCGGTTACGGCACGCTCGAGGAGCTTCTGGAGGTGCTCACGCTCATACAGCTTGGGTATTTAAGTGCGCCGGTCGTGCTGTTAAACCTTGACGGCTATTATGATGCGTTGATGGAACAGCTTAAGGTCTGCGTGGACGCGCGCTTCACCCACCCCGCCTACCTCGGGGTATTTTGCAGCGCCGCAACTGCGAGTGAGGCGGTCAAAAAGCTCTTAAGCTATAAGCCCCCCGACCTTCCCGACAAAATGGAGGATGCATTAAAACGACATGAATGAAAAAATAAATAGTTGCATTATGGTTTGCGTTACGGGGCAAAAAAGTTGCGATAGGCTTATCAACCGAGGGATCGAGCGTAGCCTTAACACGATTCCTATACACGTTGTGCATTGCGTCGAGACCGGGCGCAATTTTTTAGGCTCTCCCTATGAGGCGGACGCAATCGAGTACCTTTTCACCGCCGCGCAGGTAGCGGGTGCTGAGCTAAACCTCCTTCGCGCGGACGACGTGGACGATGCCCTCGTAGGTTACGCCAAGGATAACGGTGTGACACTTATCGTAATGGGTGCTGCTTCCGAGCGCAAACGCAATACAGGTGACGACATCACGATGCGATTGCAAAGAAGGCTCCCGGATGTAGAATTCGATATTGTGGATGGCCCGCAGGAGTAACAAAGCAATTATAACGTTCAATAATTGAAACAACATCGCTCAGGCGGTGTTGTTTCGCTTTTTCGCTTCCACGAATGTTTTTTCTTTTTGCCGCAATATGATATAATTTAAAAAAGGCAATACTTGAGGCAAAAGGAAAATATTCCAACGGAGGTAGCGCAATGGAGCTTAAGGTACGCAAGGACATGAACCCTCAATACATGTGGGATTTCTCCCATATATTCCCGAATAAGCAGGCATGGGAGACCTCCTATCAGGCCGTTTGGGCGGATATTGACACGCTCACAGCGCTTGAAGGCACGCTCGGTGAGAGTGCGCAAAGCCTTAAAAATGCGCTTGATCAGGTTTTTGCCGTGTCGGAAAAGGCGGAGCTTACGTATCTTTATGCTTCGCTTCACAAAAGCGGCGACAACGGCGATGCGGAGTACCAGGCCATGGAAGATCGCTGCATACGCCTTGTGACCAAGCTTGAAACGGCACTTGCGTTTTTAACACCGGAGCTTCTCTCTATCCCCGAGGCGACGCTTCATGCATTTATGGCCGACGAGAGCCTTAAGACCTACCGCCATTATGTGGAAGATACCACCCGTGCCCGCGCACATACGCTCGATACCGGGCGCGAAAGGATGCTCGCCATGCTGGGTGAAGCCGCGCAGGCACCTTCTAATGCATTTTCCATGCTTGAAAGTGTAGATATGACTTTCCCCGCCATTACGGACGAAAAGGGGGAAAAAGTAACGCTTACACACGGCAATTTCAGCGTGTTCCGCGAAAGCTCGGACCGCCGCGTCCGCAAGGAGGCGTTTGAGACATACTTTAATGAGTTCCGCCGCTACCTCAATACATTTACCGCCACGTATGCGGGCAGCGTGAAGTTCGACCAGTATTTTGCCGATGTAAGAAATTACCCGAGCGCCTGCGAGGCAGCACTCTTTAAGAGCAATGTGCCTATAAGCGTGTACGACAGCCTCGTTAAAGCGGTGCATGAGAGCCTACCCACCATGCGCTCCTATCTCGATCTTCGTAAGCGGGCCTTAAAGGTAGACGAGCTCCATCTTTACGATCTTTACTGCCCGATGGTGGACGACGTGGAGTTTAAAATCCCGTTTGCTCAGAGTAAGGCCATCATCCTTGAGGCATTGGCACCGCTAGGAGCCGATTACCGTAAGCTCTTAGAAAGAGCATACGACGAAAATTGGATGGACGTATACGAGAATAAGGGCAAGACCACCGGTGCGTTTTCCTGCGGCGTGTACGGCGTACATCCCTATGTGTTGTTAAACTACACCGATACGCTCGATGACGTATTTACCGTAGCACATGAGCTCGGCCACGCCATGCACTCGTATTACTCAAGCGATGCGCAGGATTATGCAAACCACAACTATACAATACTCGTTGCGGAGGTCGCCTCCACCGTGAACGAGGTGCTTCTGCTTAAGCATCTTTTAAAGAAGGAAACGGACAAAAAGCGCAAAGCGTACATCTTAAACCATTTTCTTGAGGGCTTCCGCACCACGGTGTTCCGCCAGGTGTTGTTTGCGGAGTTTGAGCGCCGCGCGCACGATATGGCGCAAGCGGGCGAGCCGCTCACGGGCGAAGCGCTCAACAAGCTCTACCGCGATCTTAATGACCTTTACTACGAAGGTGCCGTAAACGACGAATACGCGGATGTCGAATGGGCGCGCATCCCGCATTTCTACAACGCCTTCTATGTGTACCAGTACGCTACGGGATTTTCGAGCGCTGTGAATATCGCAAGCCGCATTCTTGAAACGGGGGACGCAAGCGACTACCTCAAGTTCCTAACTACAGGCGGAAGCGATTATCCGCTCGAGGAGCTCAAGATTGCGGGTGTAGATCTCACCAAGCCCGATGCCGTAAAAAAGGCGATGAGCGTATTTAAGGAAACCGTTGACGAGCTTTCTAAATTACTGTAAGGAGGCATTTATGCCGGATATTGATAAAAGCGCCATGCGCGCATATGTGCTCGACAAATTCATAAAAGAAGGCGATTTTGATTTCTTGAAGGCCGGCGAGCTCAATGAAATGGTGGATGCCATGATCGAGCTCGACACAGCGTATATGGACTCTCTCACGGAGGACGCCATGTACGAAGATGACGATGCTTATGAGAAGCTCTTTACAGCCATGCAGGCTCGCTACCCGCAGTACAAGATGTACTGCATGCGCCTTGCGGAGGACTATCTCGATTTTGCCGAGGAGTATCTTGTGAGCGTTGGCGCAATCGAATGGGAATAGATAAGAGGTATAGAAGCATGCGCATTAAAAATATCACGGAACCCTCCCGCTTTTTTGATGCGGTTAATGCATGCAAGGGTTCGGTGGAGCTTTTGACAGGCGAGGGAGACAGGCTTAACTTAAAATCCACACTGTGCCGCTACATAGCCCTCACGCAGATGTTTCGGGAGGAACGCGTGTCGGAAGTGGAGCTTTCGCTGAGCGACGAAAGGGACATGGAAACCCTGAAGGAATTCCTGGTGACAAAGTAAACGCATAAAATACACAAAGTAAAGGCTCCGCCTCAACCGAGGCGGAGCCTATATATGTTTTTTTATTTGGCAACCGTCAGTGTTATAATCCTGTCTGAGCCGAGGCTTTCTTTGGTGAGGTGCGCTTCCGGCTGGCGAAGCCGATGGATGGAACAGTTTCGCGCGGCATTTAAAAACGGCAGAACACCTTTTATCACTTCACCTAGGCGAAGGCTTGTGTCTTCGGTTTTATAATGCATGGGGATTACCACTTTGGGCTTTAGTAAGTTGCATAGCTCGAGCGCATCTTTGTGGTCGATGGTGTAATACCCGCCCACGGGTACGAGAAGTACGTCAATTGCACCTAGCTTTTTGAGCGTTTCCTCATCCGGCATAGTGCCTATGTCGCCTGCATGCAACACGCGAATATCGTCAAGCTCCACTACATACAGCATGTTCGCACCACGTTTTTTACCCTGCACTTCATCGTGCCACCACGGTACGCCGATTAAGGTAACGTCATCAAGCTCATGTATACCTGCTTCGGTCACGCGGATAGGATCGCCTTGTGCGAGCGCAAAATTGCTATGGTCGCTATGGTCATGGCTTGAAACCACAATATCTGCCTTCATGGGCAGTATGTGATAGCCGGTAGAGGCGTCGGGCGGATCCATCAAAATACGTACGCCGGAGCTGCCTGTCAGCAAAAAACAAGAGTGACCGTACCATTTGATCTCCATGAATAGACCTCCTTAATAGGATAATTGCCGTATCAGCCATTGAGCGCGTGAAGCCCTATAGATATGCAGCGTGCTGCGCATGCACCGGCTCCCCCGCTTTTTTGATAAAGCGCCATGCGCTCGCGAAGGGGGATATCCGCTCCGAAGCCGAGCGCGTGCTCTGCGGCAAGCATTAATCGAATTTTTAACGCCTTTTTATCGTTTAGCTTTTCCAATACCCCAAGCGCGCTCCAAACCATAGGACGTGTTTCTTTGGGACAACCGTCCCCGCTTTTTTTTGCCAGCATCAGCGTGCGAGAAAGCGCGTATTCGGCGCGGCTTTCTATACGCTCGGGCAGTATAGGAAGCGGGAGCTCTTCGTTTATTTGGCTTACCGCAGCATCGAAAAACGCATCGGTCAGCGAAAAGCAAAGCCTGCCATCGCATTCAAAAACGCGCTCCACAAGTTTTACGCCGTAAAGCGTTTGCACGTGCTCGCGATTGAATGCCTGCAGTCGTAGGGCAAGAAATTCTGCGGGAATATGGTATGCGAGAGGGAGTGCGGTCGAAGCTTCGCTTGCGGCCGCCGCGCAGAAGATGTCTTTCGGAGCCGCCTCAAGCTGCGCGCCGTCATTTAATAACGCGCATAACGCCTCTTTCACCAAAGCGTATGTATTTTGCAAAAATATTATTCCTCTTTGCGCGGATTTACATTAGAGTAATAGGTTTTAGCTTCTTTGTCAAAGAAAATCATGATATATTCTTCACAAATACAAATGTCGACAAGCTTTACCAAATTTCGCGGTGTATTCGTGCCTCGTTATAGAGCGCGTTTTCTGCTTTAGCTTCTGCGCTTACACCGATGGCGATCAGCGCCATCGGGCGGATGTGCTCGGGCAAGGAAAAAGCTTCCGCAATGGCGCGATAAAAACCCGTTCCCTGTCTTACACCGCACCAGCAGCCGCCTAAATTTAGGGACGTTATGGCGATAAGCATATTCTCAGCGGCCGCGCCGCAGTCGGCAAGAAGCCATTCGAGTATACCCTGCACCACTCTGTCACCACATATCACAACGGCGGCTGAAGCACTTTTCAGCATGTTCACATAGGGGCTATAGTCCGTGAGCCAATGCATTTTATCGCGATTGCGCAATACGACAAAGTGGAGCGGGCGTTTATTGCTCGCCGAAGGTGCATTAAAGCCTGCATTTAAAATGGCGTTGAGCGCATCATCGTCGATTTGCTCGCCCGTAAACGTGCGTATACTGCGCCGCGCGGCAATGGTTTTAAGCGTATCGTTTTTTATAAGCGTAGGGACGCCTTTATTCTGTGTTTCAGCCTCACGTGGTTCGATCTTTAAGGCGATATTTCGCGCTTCGCCTGTAATGCCGAGCTTTTTTAAAAGCGCGGCGTTAAAAAGTACACAAAAGCTTCCGCCGCCTCGTGCGAGAAGCTTCGTTTGAAAGCTTACTTTATTTATTTCACATTGCGCGTAAATGCTGCCCTTGGGGATGGAAAATGCTTCGCGGGCGTTAAACGGGAGCATAGCTGTGACGACGTTACCGTCTTTTAGAATGTCAACAATGCATTCCATATCATCCCTCCTGAGGCTTTACGCCGATGTTAAGCTCGTCCGTAAAACGGCGCATGCCTTCAATGGTGCGCTCAATAACTTTTTCTAGCGGCAAATCAAGCATTTCGCAGCCCTTTAAAATAAGGTCCCGGTCGCATTTGGCTGCAAAGCGCCTGTCTTTGAATTTTTTCATCACGCTTTTCACTTCAAGATCTAATATACCGTTTGGGCGCATAAGAGCCGTCGTCATAACGATACCCGTAAGCTCGTCCACCGTATAAAGGCTTTTTTCTAAGTTTGTCTGCGGCTCCACATCATTTCGTATTTTATAGCCGTGTGCGAGAATGGCACGAATATCCTTCTCGTCTACATTTTCGCCCTCTAAAAGCTCCCGCACATGGTCGAGATGTTCTTCCGGGTATTTTTCAAAGTCCACATCGTGCAGGTAACCGATTGCCTCATAGTATTTGGCATTTTCGCCGAACTCTTCGGCCATAGCACCCATCGCTGCACTCACGGCAAGCGCATGCGTGAATAGATGCTTCTCGGTAACATGTTTTTCTAAGAGTACCTTCGCGCGCTCTAACGTCAATTCTGCCATACTGTGCCCCCTGATTAGGATGGTATTGCGGTTTTTGTCCGCTTTTTTCAAATAGTATAGCTTTTTTACTGTACGGAAGCAATAATATGCATTTCATGTCCGGTGCAATGCGGCTAAAATCGGCTGTTTCATATGCATCGGTGTAACTTTATTCGTTTTCTGCAAAAAAAGCGCTTGACAGAACCGCAGTGCGTATATAATATATTATTTAAATCTTGCGCGAAAGGAGCGGTGCGAAATGTCGGATAAACGAATGTGTGTTCAATTAAACCATTTGTTTTTAGCCTCTGTCGCTGTGTCGGCGGTTCTTTTCGTGTCCGCGATTTCTGCGCTTAGCATTATAAGCATTATTGGCGTACTCATTATTAGCATGCTCGTACTTGTACGCAGCAATGTTCCCGTGAGGAAACCGGTCCGATAAAGCTTATTAACAAAGCTGACTAAGGGCGGTCCACGGGAACGGGGGCCGCCCTTTTGTATACAGAATTATAATTATTCAAGGAGATTCAACCATGAAAAAGAAACTTGCCCTATTCCTCGCGCTTAAGGATCCATAACGCAATTCTCAAAACGTATATTATCGCTTGACATGCAGGGGCATGAACACTAGAGTTTAGAAAAGTCTTGAGCCGATGCTTGGTTATGTGCTTTTTTAACCGGATTGTATGCTCGGATTGTTCTGTATAAATATAAGTTGTGGCGGCTTGTGCCACCAGTTAGCTTGTATGGATAATATTTTTACAAAGATAGAGGAGAATATGATTATGAAAAAGTTGCTCTGTACGGTACTCGCTCTCGTTTTTGTGCTCAGCATGATCGCGGGCTGCAGCAGTGGAAATGACGCCGGTGCACCGACCGCTCCCATCGAAACCCCCGACAATGCCCCCGCCGAGCCCTCCGGTGAGGAAACGAGTGCCCCCGTCAGCGCTTTACCCTTCAAAATTGGCGGTACCGGCCCTCTGACTGGAGGCGCTGCCATCTATGGCAACGCAGCCAAGAACGGCGCACAGATTGCCGTTGACGAGATCAACGCTCTGGGCGGCATCCAGTTCGAACTCAAGTATGAGGATGACGAGCATGACGCTGAAAAGGCGGTAAACGCCTACAACGCCCTCAAAGACTGGGGCATGCAGATTTCTCTCGGCTCCGTTACCAGCACGCCCTGCGTCGCTACGAGCGCAGAAACATATGCCGACAGGATTTTTGCCCTTACACCTTCCGCTTCCGCAACCGCGGTCATCGAAGGCAAGGACAATATGTATCAGATGTGCTTTACCGATCCCAACCAGGGCTCCGCTTCCGCCCAGTACATATTTGACAAGCAGCTTGGCACAAAGATCGCCGTCATCTACAAAAACGACGACGTGTACTCCAAGGGCATCTACAGCACATTTGAAAGCAAGGCCAATGAGCTTGGCCTGACGATCGTTTCCACCACCACCTTTACAGAAGACAGCCAGACGGACTTCTCCGTTCAGCTGACCGACGCGAAGAACAACGGTGCGGATCTTGTGTTCCTGCCCATCTACTATACACCCGCCTCTTTGCTCCTTCAGCAGGCGAAGTCGATGGACTATGCGCCCAAATACTTTGGCGTGGACGGTATGGATGGCATCCTCACGCTCGAAGCTTTTGACGTTTCCCTGGCGGAAGGCGTCATGCTGCTCACCCCGTTCAACGCGGACTCTACCGATGAGCGCACCGTCGCCTTCGTACGTAAATATAACGAAGCCTTCGGCGAAAACCCCAACCAGTTCGCCGCCGATGGGTATGACTGCGTGTATGCCTACAAGGCCGCGCTTGAGGCCGCAGGCTGCACACCCGATATGAGCGCTGCCGATATCTGCGAAAAAATGGTTGCGGCATTCCCCACCATTACCTTTGACGGTCTGACCGGCGCGGGCATGACTTGGGCTGCCACCGGCGAAGTTTCCAAGAGCCCCAAGGGCATGGTCATCCAGAGCGGCACTTACGTCGGCATGGACTAAACCGTTTTGCCTTTGCACTGTTTAAAAAAGAGAGGGCCGCCGAGTAAGCTCGGCAGCTCTCTTCCTTCCATTCTACATATACAAAAGACGGGTACTTTACGGCTCCGTTTTTGGAACGCGTGAAGAGAAACGAGGGGATACCGGTTATGACTTTTCTCTCCTATTTGATAAGCGGCATCAGCCTGGGAAGCGTTTATGCAATTATAGCGTTGGGCTATACGATGGTCTACGGCATTGCAAAAATGCTCAATTTTGCCCATGGCGACGTCATTATGATCGGCGCTTATATCTGCTTCTTCGCCACCTCCCGCTGGAACCTGCCCCCCATCGTCGGGGTGCTGCTGGCGATGATCGTATGCACGGCGTTGGGCGTCGTCATAGAGCGCATGGCGTATAAGCCGCTAAGATCCGCGCCCTCACTCGCGGTGCTGATTACCGCAATCGGCATGAGTTACTTTCTGCAAAACTCCGCGCAATTGCTGTGGACTTCCAACCCCAAAGTGTTTGCGTCTGTGGTCTCCGACGCGTCACTCAAGCTTTTTAACGGCCAGCTTTCCGTATCGTTCATTGCCATTGTTACGGTGGCCATCTGCGTTATAATTATGATTGTGCTTACATGGTTTACAAAGAAGACAAAGATGGGCAAGGCCATGCGCGCCTGCTCTGAAGATAAGGGTGCCGCGCAACTGATGGGGATCAATGTTAATTTGACCATCTCCGTCACATTTGCCATAGGCTCGGCGCTTGCGGCGATCGCTGGCGTACTTCTCTGCTCCGCTTACCCGACGCTTATGCCCACCACCGGCTCCATGCCCGGTATCAAAGCGTTTACCGCCGCCGTATTCGGCGGTATCGGCTCCATTCCCGGCGCGATGCTCGGCGGCATACTGCTGGGTATTATTGAGATATTCGGCAAGGGCTATGTTTCCACACAGCTTTCCGACGCCATCGTGTTTGCTGTCCTCATCATCATCCTGCTGGTCAAGCCCGCCGGGCTCCTGGGCAAGCAGGTCAGCGAGAAAGTTTGAGGTGGCGGTATGATAAAAATCAGCAAAACTGCACGCACCAACATTTTGGCATATGGCTTCGTCATTGCTGCGTTCATCGTGCTTCAACTCTTTATCGGCAGCGGCAGCATCACCTCCTCGCTTCAGGGGCAGCTCGTTCCCATCTGCGCGTATGTGGTGATGGCGGTATCGCTGAACCTGACGGTCGGCGTGCTGGGCGAACTTTCCCTGGGACATGCTGGGTTTATGAGCATTGGCGCTTTTGCAGGCGCCGTAACCTGCATCGGCTTAGAGAACACCATTGCTTTAGTACCCCTGCGTCTGGGCATTTCCATGGCCGTTGCCGCCATTTGCGCCGGAGCCGCGGGAGTACTGATCGGCATACCCGTTCTGCGATTAAGAGGAGACTATCTTGCGATCGTTACGCTGGCATTCGGCGAGATCATTAAGAATATCATCAACTGCCTTTATGTGGGGGTGGACAGCCGTGGGCTTCACATCAGCTTCCTCACGAACGCCCAGGCGCTTAACCTCCAGGAAGGCGGGCGGGTGATTATCGACGGCCCTATGGGGATTGCCGGCATTACAAAAGTATCCACATTTACCGCCGGGTTTATTCTGATACTTATTACGCTCTTTATCGTGCTCAACCTGATCGACAGCCGTTCCGGGCGGGCAATCATGGCGCTACGGGATAACCGCATTGCGGCGGAGAGCGTGGGTACTCCGATAACGAAGTATAAGATGATGGCATTCGTCACCTCCGCGGCGCTTGCCGGTGCCGCGGGTACGCTGTATGCCATGAACTACTCCACCATCGTTGCAAGCAAGTTCAACTTCAGTACCTCAATACTTATTCTGGTATTTGTGGTATTGGGCGGGCTTGGCAATATACTTGGTTCCGTCATTGCCGCCGCCGCGCTTACCGTGCTTCCTGAGCTTTTACGTGAGTTCAACGATTATCGCATGCTGGTATACGCTATCGTGCTTATCCTGATAATGCTTGCCACCAACAGTAAGAACATCAAGGCGCTGCTTGACCGTTTCAGGAAAAGCGTAAGCTCTGCAGGCGCAATCGGGAAAGGGGGGAACGGCCAATGAATAAGCAGCCCGAAACAAAGCTGGTACCCGTGCCCTCTACAAACATCATTCCGGAACGCGACGCAGACAAACCGCCGATACTTGAGGCGCGTCATTTGGGCATCGATTTCGGCGGGCTTGTCGCCGTGGATGAATTCAACATAGCCATCGGCCGCACCGAAATCATGGGGCTTATCGGGCCCAACGGTGCGGGAAAAACGACGATATTCAATCTTCTTACTAAGGTGTATCAGCCCACCCGCGGCTCTATACTTCTTAACGGCCGGGATACCTATAATATGAACACCGTCCAGGCGAACAGATCCGGTATCGCCCGCACGTTCCAGAATATTCGGCTGTTTTCCAGCCTCACGGTCGAGGATAATGTAAAACTGGGCCTACATAACCATATCCATTACGGCATGTGGCGCGGCATTTTCCGTCTGCCCGGTTATTGGAAGGGCGAAAAGCAGGCGCATGATCTGGCGATGGAGCTGCTCTCCCTATTCGACCTGCAAGGTATGGCCCAATATCGAGCGGGCTCTTTGCCCTATGGCGCGCAGCGCAAGCTTGAGATCGTCCGCGCGCTTGCCACCAAACCGACGCTGCTGCTGCTAGACGAGCCCGCGGCGGGCATGAATCCTTCGGAAACAGCCGAGCTGATGGACAATATCGTAAAGCTGCGCGATACCTTTGACATCGCCATTATGCTCATCGAGCATGATATGAAACTGGTGATGGGAATTTGCGAGGGCATCTGCGTGCTCAACTTCGGTAAAATCATCGCCAAAGGCACCCCGAGCGAGATCCAGAACAACCCCGAGGTCATCGAGGCTTATCTGGGCAAGAGGAGGGAGAGCTGACGCCATGCTGAAAGTCGATACTATCAACGTCTATTACGGTTCCATACACGCCATTAAGGATGTTTCGCTGGAGGTGCACGAAGGGGAAATCGTTACCCTGATCGGCGCCAACGGTGCCGGGAAAAGCACCGTGCTCAAAACGATCTCAGGCCTGCTGCGTACAAAGACCGGCGGCATCAGCTTTATGGGCCAAGGGATTGCTTCCTTTGCACCCCATAAAATCGTTGAGCGGGGTCTGGCGCAAGTGCCTGAAGGCAGGCGGATTTTTTTGCAGATGAGCGTGCAGGATAATCTGGAAATGGGCGCCTTTACCCGGACGGGTGCAATCGAAAATGATCTTGAAGAGACTTATGCCCGCTTTCCGCGGCTTCTCGAACGCCGCAAGCAGGTTGCTGGAACCCTCTCCGGCGGCGAACAGCAGATGCTTGCCATGGGGCGCGCGCTGATGAGCCGTCCCAAGCTGTTGATGCTGGATGAACCCTCTATGGGGCTTTCGCCTATACTGGTGGAGCAGATTTTCTCCATCATCAGCGAGCTGCATAAGGCGGGCACCACCATCCTGCTTGTGGAACAGAATGCACAGATGGCGCTTTCCATTGCGGACAGAGCCTATGTTCTTGAAACAGGCGGCATTTCCATCTCCGGTACCGGCAAAGAGCTTGCCGAAAGCGACGAAATCCGCAAGGCGTATCTCGGAGGGTAGAATGTAACAAAAAAATGCGCATCGCAAAGAAAACTTGCGGTGTGCTTTTTTATACGGAGTGCAGAGGAAGGTTGAAAATCGGAAGGCTTAAGGGTACTATAGTGCGTGAGAGATATTATAACCGGGGAGAGGTAATGTATGGCGCTTCTTATCTTTAACGCGAATATATGTACCATGGACTCTGTGAAGCCCAATGCGGACTCGGCTGTTATATTGAATAACCGTTTTGCCTATGTGGGTAACTATCAAGACACTTGCGCATACATAGACCGTTTGCCTAAGCATCTTACTGAAACCGTTGAAAAGCTTAATGCAAAGGGACGCTTTATGCTCCCCGGGTTTAACGATTCCCACATGCATTTCCTTCACTATGTAAAGTCTAAGAGCTCCGTCAATCTTTCGGGCAGTACATCGATTAATGAAATCATATCGCGGTTAAGCGCGGCGTTAATATCCACGCAGGTTTCTGAGGGAACATGGCTTCTTGGTGAAGGCTGGAACCAAAACCATTTTTCAGGCGAAGTCCGCTTCCCTACCGCAGTGGATCTCGATCGGGTCAGTAAAGATGTTCCCATCGCCATTTGGCGTGCGTGTTATCACGCGGGAGTATTGAACAGTAAAGCCATGGAGCTGATGGGCTTACATGCACAAAGCATCAAGAAGTACGGGGAAATGGCTGCAACTTTTGACGACGGCACGCCTACCGGTGTGTTTATGGAGCAGGCACTTGACGAGCTTAAAACCTATATGCCCTCCCCTGCGATCAAGGATGTAGTAGAGATGATTCTTAATCATCAGGAGGATTTGTTTCAATTCGGTATCACATCGGTCCACAGTGACGATTTCAATTACGTTTCAGCCGGACAGTTTGCGGATTTGTTAATTGCACTTCGCGATGCCGGGCAAGACGGGCGTCTGAAGCTTCGTATTGCAGAGCAGGCGCTGTTTTTTAATAAAGACGATCTTGAGAGCTTTTTTAAGGACGGCTTTGGCGAGAATTTCGGCAATGAGCATTTTAAATTAGCTTCTATCAAGCTTCTCACAGACGGATCCTTGGGCGCGCGCACAGCCTATATGAACCGTCCATATATGGATGCACCAACTACAAGAGGGCTTCCGACATTCACACAAGATGAGCTTGACAGACTTGTCATGACTGCTCATAGCCGGAATATGCCCGCCGTTATGCACGCCATCGGCGATGGCGCTATCGACATGTGCCTCGCTGCAGTCAAGCATGCAAGGGAAGCGATGCCGCAGCTTCAGCCGCGTCATGGTATCATACATTGTCAAATCACTTCGCGCGAGCAGATCACAAAATTTCGCGAGCTTGATGTAATTGCCTATACGCAGCCTGTCTTCATCAACGAGGATATGCATATTGTCTACGACAGGGTCGGCTCGCTCGGTGATACCTCCTACGCATGGGCGGACTATCAAAATGAGGGTGTTATACAGGCTTTCGGCACGGATTGCCCCGTGGAAAATCTCAACCCATTTTGGGGTCTTTACTGTGCCAATACCCGGCTCGATCTTAAAGGAAGAGGTCCCTACCTTCCCGACCAGGAACTGTCGATGGAGGACTGCCTTAATAACTATACCGCAGCAGGTGCATACTGCAGCGGCGAGGATCACCTAAAAGGGCAAATCCGCGAAGGCCTGTTTGCCGACTTTATTTTTCTCGATCGTGATTTACTTCATGCGGACAAAGAAGCCGTCCCAAACACGCAGGTAATGGCGACCTATATCGACGGGCTCTGTGTGTGGCAACGGGAAGAAGCAGATACCGGATAAAATATGCGGCGGGATGAAAATTATCCCGCCGCGTTCTTTTGTTAAGGCGCATGTATTTTTGCGAGGATGGTCTATAGTGCTACACTATCACAGCGCGAAATGGAAGAACCTAAGAACTTCGAAATAATCATCCGCTGCAAAGGTGATCGTGCGGGCATCCTTCAATGCTGCACCGGGGTAGAAGCTGTTGGATGTGGCGAGGAAATGCTCCTTATAATTGATTTCCACCTCAAAGTGCTTCGGGAGCGGGAACATGAAGTTTTCTTTCGGTTGACCGAAGCTCTCCCTTACCGCCTCGCGAATCTCGCGTACCGCAACATCGGGGTGCATGCCAAATGTGCCGCTTCCTGCTCCCTCGGATACCGCCACCGTAAATATGTTGGGGTTTACGGACTTCACCCAGTCGCAAAGCCCCTTGTCGCCGCACACGCAGTACACAGGCACACCTACATAAGCCGCCGTGAGGCTGTTGATCAGTAGCTCGCTGCAGAGTTCGCCGTTAATCTTTACGTAGTTGTTCTGCGTGGTCATGGTGTGGGACAAGGGATTGGTGCTCATCTGTGCAGCGCTGTGGTAGCCTGTGAAAACCACGCCCGTAAAGCTCTTGTCAAGGCCGTACATCATGCAAAACGGATGCCGCGCCCAACCGCGGTATACGCTCGCCTGCTCCGGAAGTTGTGCGGGGTTGATGTTTCGCCCGCTGTCGTGTGCGTCCTTCACGAGTATTTTCTCAACACCCGCATCCAACGCACCCAGGCACGCCGCGTTCACCTCGCGGGTCATCTGTGTGGCAAAATATGCATAATCGCTTATGTTCTTTTCGGTCTCATTCCAGTGTGCAATGCCCGCGGTACCCTCGATATCCGCACTGATGAACAGCTTCTTCATAGCGTAATCCCCCTTATGCATGAGTCTTTTT
>JAEZLG010000101.1 GCA_023435855.1 Bacillota bacterium
ACAAGGCGGCAGGTCCCTGTTTTGGGGCATTCATCCCATATCAAGTTTGAATATATCCATAAGCTGCAATTATGAAAACTCCGTTTCCCTGTTGTTTTTCTTATTTTTTACATTACTTTTCTCGTTCCCATAATTCACACTTATGCAGCACAAAGTTTTTCCTCTTACCGTTTCTGTTTACCATTCTACCCAATCGGGGTATAATCGGAACGGCTTAACACGTGAAGGGAGAAAAAAATTATGGCATCTTGTGCGGTAGTGGGCATCAACTGGGGCGACGAGGGAAAAGGGCGGATGGTTGATCTTATGGCAAAGGACTGCGGCGCTGTCGTGCGCTATCAAGGCGGCAGCAACGCGGGGCATACGGTCATCAACGAATACGGAAAATTCGCGTTGAACCTCATCCCTTCGGGCATATTCAGCCCGGGCGTTGTGAATATATTAGGCAATGGCACCGTAATTGACCTTGAACACCTTTCGGGAGAAATTGCAAAGCTCCGCTTAGCCGGTGTTAAAATAACACCCGATAACCTCAAAATCAGCGACCGCGCTATTTTGGTATTCCCGTTCCACAAAGCGCAGGACGAGCTTGAGGAGGCAAGGCTTAAGGATGCCAAATACGGCTCTACAAAGCGCGGCATCTCCCCCGTTTACGGCGATAAATACATGAAAAAGGGCATTATGGCCGGCGAACTTTTGCTTCCCGACTATTTAAAGGAGCACTTAAGCAGCGTTTTATCCTGGAAGAACCTTACCATCGAGCATGTTTATAACGAGAAACCCTATGCGCTTACAGATATGTTAGATTGGCTTAATACCTATGGCATACCGCTTCGCGAGTACATCTGCGACACCGGGATGGTGCTTCATGACATAAAGAAAGCGGGCAAAAAGATACTGTTTGAGGCGCAGCTCGGCGCGCTTCGCGATATAGACTACGGCATTTACCCCTATACCTCCTCCTCCTCGCCGCTTGCCGCCTATGCGCCGATCGGTGCAGGCGCACCCGATATAAAGGTGGACGAAGTGGTGGGTGTTGTTAAGGCATTCTCCACCTGCGTAGGGGAAGGCCCGTTTACGGCCGAATGGCACGGGAAAGATGCGGAAAAATTGCGTGAGGCAGGCGGTGAATACGGCGCAGCCACCGGCCGGCCGCGCCGCGTAGGTCCTATGGATATTGTCGCCACGCGCTACGGGGTACGTGTGCAGGGTGCTACATCCCTTGCGCTTACCAAGCTTGATGTATTATCTTATATGGAAGAGATACCTGTTTGTACAGCTTACGCAATCGATGGCAAACGCACGGAGAAATTCCCGTTTACGCCGTTTTTAACCCGGGCAAAGCCCGTATTCGAAACTTTCCCCGGCTGGGGTTGCGATATCTCCGCCGTACGCGAATTTAAGGATCTCCCCAAAGCCGCACGAGAGTATGTGCTATTCCTCGAAAAATCGCTTTGCTGCCCCATCCCCTATGTAAGCGTAGGTGCAAGAAGAGAAGATATTATTTTAAGGTAAGGGCTATGGATAAGGAGAAGAATATTTACGAATCCCCCCTGTCTTCGCGCTACGCGTCGCGCTATATGCTCGAACTTTTTTCGCAGGATACACGCGTGAAGACATGGCGTTCCCTTTGGATTGCTTTAGCAGAAGGCGAGCGACGTTTGGGGCTCCCCATCACAAGCGCACAAATAGAGGAGCTTAAGGCGCATATCGACGAGATCGATTACGCTGCTATCGCACAAAAGGAAAAAGAGGTGCGCCACGATGTGATGGCGCACATTTACGGGTTTGGCCTTGCTGTGCCTAGTGCAAAAGCCATACTCCATATGGGAGCGACGAGCTGCTATGTGACCGATAACGCAGATTTAATACTGTACCGGGACGCGCTTTTATATCTTAAAAAAGAGCTTCTGGGCGTGCTCAAAGCGCTTAGGGCATTTGCGCTTCGCTATAAAGCTCTCCCGACTTTGGGGTACACGCATTTTCAACCCGCACAGCCGGTTACCGTCGGCAAACGCGCTGCGCTTTGGATGCAGGATTTTCTACTGGATCTTGACGAGCTTGATTTCACAATCAAAAGCATCCGCTTCTTGGGCAGCCGCGGCACAACCGGCACGGAGGCGAGCTTTTTAGAGTTGTTCGGAGGCGACGGCGAAAAGGCGGATGCACTGAACAGCTTTATCGCCACCGAGTTCAAATTTGAAAGCATGTTTCCCGTCACGGGGCAAACCTATCCGCGAAAGCTCGATAGC
The DNA here is from genome assembly GCA_023435855.1 of Bacillota bacterium. GTDB lineage: Bacteria > Bacillota > Clostridia > Christensenellales > CAG-138 > UBA7707. The sequence continues at coordinate 2,253 of JAEZLG010000101.1, forward strand.
CGCATTATGAATGCGCTTTCCGCCATAGCACAAAGCGCCTACCGCTTTGCAAGCGATATTAGACTTTTACAGCACGAACGTGAACTGGAGGAGCCTTTTGAAGAAGAGCAGATCGGTTCCTCGGCCATGGCTTATAAGCGAAACCCCATGCGCTGTGAGCGCGTTTGCTCGCTCGCCCGCTATGTGATGGCGGATGCACAAAACGCCACCATGACTGCGAGTTCACAATGGCTCGAGCGGACGCTTGACGATTCCGCAAACCGCCGCATCGCTATTCCCGAAGCTTTTCTCGCGATTGACGCGGTATTAAGGCTTGTGCAAAACGTCGCAAAAGGACTTGTTGTTAACGAAAAAATCATCGAAAAAAACCTCAATCAATACCTCCCCTTCCTCGTTACGGAAAACCTTTTGATGGCAGCCGTGAAAAAGGGCGGCGACAGGCAAGCACTGCACGAAGTAATCCGCACACATTCCATGGCGGCAACCGCTCGTATGAAGAACGGCGAACCATGTGATCTTTTAGAAAGATTACAAAAAGACCCCGCCTTCCCTCTAGACGCGGCGGAAATAGCAGCCATTGCGGATGCGCGAACGCTTACGGGAAGAGCGGAGGTTCAAGTGGAGCGATTTATCGAAACGCTGCCGGACCTTCACGGTGCAGAGGATACAGAGGATTTGAACGTATAATATATAAGCGGCCTATAGGCCGCTTTTTATCTGCGAACTGAGCACATGCTCTGTTGCTTTTTTATTGAATCTATATTCACCTTAATTCTCAGTGAATTATGCTTGCTATGCGTTTAGCTCATTTTTCTAGGAATTTGATCAATCTGATTTAGTTCCTTAAACGCCGCCTTCGCCCTGTCTATAAGCTTATTATACAAATATACATCCGATGCGTTGAAGTGCTCCGCCGTGAAATACGAAAACGGAAACCACCCTACGGCGGTGTTTTCCCCTTCACAGGGGGTCAGAGCGTCCTTTTGACTGCATTTGAGAAGATACGCAGCCGAGAGATGAAGATGCGTGCTCACGTAAACCCCGCGCCGCACGTGCCCAAACACAGGTAAAATGTCGAGCGAGGCGATCTCCCTTTTGAGCGGCCGTATATGCGTAATGCCCGTTTCCTCCATTGCCTCGCGTACGGCCACGGAAAGAAGGTCTCTTTCACCATCGGCATGGCCGCCCGTCCACGCCCATACGTCCATAATGTTGTGATGGGCAAGCAATACCCTGTCGCAGCCTTCATTTACGATAAAGCCCGAGCTCGTGATGTGCGCCACACGGTTTTCGCGCGTCAGCACGTCGTTAGGAAAGCGTGCGATAAAATCCAATATTTCTTTTTTATCGGCCGTCTCCTGTTCGTTTTGCGGTACATAGGCCATAATCTCATGTATATAGGACAATTTTTCCCTTTCTGTGTTCAGCGTACGATACTGTAAAGCCGCATGTCGAGTATCTCCCCGTTTTTTATGGCATTTTTGCGCATGACACCCTCGAATGTAAACCCAGCCTTTTCGAGTACACGGCAGGACGCGAGGTTTGTTGCAAACGGTTCTGCGTAAATACGGAGAATATCGGTATGTTCAAACACATACCCCACCGCCTCGCGGACTGCCTTAGTTGCGATACCCTGCCCCCAGTAATCCTCGCCCAGGTAATAGCCCATCTCGGC
>JAEZLG010000126.1 GCA_023435855.1 Bacillota bacterium
GGGCAAAGGCGCGGGCATTGTGTATCCAAAGCTATGAAATCGGCACGCTTATTCGGTTCAAGACTCCCGATTTGCTCATCCATATACAGTCCGCGTGCGCCTTCAATAGTGATCATGCGCACCATATCCCTTGCGGAAAATAGGGTTGGATCGCCGTTGACTTGCTTTTGCAATAGTGCACCGGTTCGAAGATCCCTTATGAGGTCCATGCTGTTATTGCTTTGCGCACCGTCCGTGCCCAAAGAGATCTGTATGCCCTTCTCAACCATAGCGCGGTAGGGCATAATGCCTGAGACAAGCTTCAAGTTGCTAACGGGGTTATAGGTCACATGTACGTTATTGTTGGCATATAGCTCCATATCACGATCGTTAAGATGGATGCTGTGCGCCGCGAGTACACGGCAATTTAGTACACCTAGCTCCGCAAGCCATTGCGTGGGACTTAGGCCTGTCTGTCTAAGTATCTGCTCGTTTTCGTCCTGCGTTTCGGAGATATGCGTATGCAATAACACACCGTATTTGCGGCACACATCAGCGACTTTACGGAATAGCTCGGCGCTTACGCTGTACGGCGCGTGCGGGCCCATGCAGGGGTACACAAGTGTTTTCTCCTTATGCTCATGCCAATTTTCTACAAAAGACCGCGCTAAACCAAAAGTATCCTCCGTTTCGACCGAAGGCTTTGTGAATACGGTCGCAGCGAGCACACACCTTAGCCCTGTTTGGCTTGCCGTCTCCGCGATGGCATCCGCGAAATAGAACTGGTCTGCATACGTGGTGATGCCGGAGGATATGTATTCCATGCAGGATAACGCGGTCGCGGCTTTTGCGCGCTCCGCATTAAGATGTGCCTCCATAGGCCACATAGCCTTGTTAAGCCAGTCCATCAGTCTTAAGTCATCCGCTTGGTTTTTAAAGAGCGAGGAGTGTGAGTGCGTATGCGTGTTAATAAGGCCCGGCATAATTAGACGCCCGCCCATATCGACGATTGTGCCCTCGGGCTTTATCGTATCGGCACTGCCTAAACGCAATATGCGGTTACCGCTGATGACCATACTTCCATGCTCATAGAAGGTATCGTTTTTATCTACCGTAAGCAGCGTACAGTTTGTGACGGTATATTTGGATTCAGCTGCCATTTTGCCTCCTTTAATCGATCAGTTCTCCCAATGCCTCGGGACCTTTCGCTTTGCGGCCTACGCCGACGAGCACCAGCAGTGTCAGTACATACGGCACCATCTGTACGAACTGATCGGGTATGGGGAGGCTGAGGTTAATGCGGATTGCCTGTGCGAATGCAAAAAGCAGGCTTGCTAAAAATGAGCCCAGCGGGTTCCATCCGCCGAAGATGTTGGCTGCGAGTGCCATAAAGCCGCGTCCTGCAACCATATTATTGACAAAAAGATTATTTTGTACGATGGAGAGGTACGCGCCCGCCATGCCGCACAGCATGCCGCAGACGGTTACGGCGATGTAGCGATACTTCTTCACGTTAATTCCTGCGGTGGAGGCGGCTTGCGGATGGTCGCCTATAGCGCGCAGCCTAAGCCCTCCCTTGGTTTTATACATAAAAAACCATGTGCTAAAGACGATTAGGAGCATCAGATATAAAAACGGGGACTGGTCTTTAAACAGCGCACCGAGTACGGGAATATCCTTCAGAAGAGGTATGCTCATATTGGGAAGCTGCTCCACGGAGCCTGTTATGCCGTCCGTTTTCCATACCACGCGGGCGAGTACCACCGTAAGACCCTGTGCCAGGATGTTTATACCAACGCCGCTGACGGTCTGGTTGGTTTTATAGCGAATGCTCAGCACCGCATGAACAAGCCCCATGAGGGCACCGGTCAGTATGGCAAAGAGCACGCCAAACCAAGGGCTTCCCGAAATATACGTGCCCAGCACACCGCCGAAAGCACCAATTAACATCATACCCTCTACACCCAAATTGATAACACCGCTTCGCTCGCAGAGCGTTGCGCCAATGGCGGCAAGTGTTAAGGGGATCGCAAAGCGAAGGGTAGTCAGCACTATGTTAAATGAGAAAAGGTATTCCATGTTATCCATTTGCTTTTTCCTTTCTGCTCTTAAAAAGCCCCCCGACGATTGCAGGCGTGGCCACAAACAGGATGACAAGCCCCTGGATTACCATCACCATGTTGGTGGATACGCTGGCCACATAGCTCATTTTCATAGAACCTGCTTCGAGTGCACCAAAGAGCAGCGAGGTAAGAAGTATGCCAAAGGGATTGTTTGCACCAAGAACCGCAACAGCGATACCGGTAAAACCAAAGCCGGGGGAGAACCCGTCGATAAAGCGTCCGTACTTACCAAGCACCTCCGTGACACCGGCAAGTCCCGAGAGCATACCGCTAAATGTCATTACGCCGATAGTCGTGAGCGCGATGTTAATGCCGGCAGGCTGTGCGGCATGCGGGTTTTCTCCGACAGCGCGGATATTAAATCCCATGCGCGTGGAGCGGAATAAGAAATAAATCAGCACCGCAAACCCGATGCCGAGGTACAATGCGGTCGTGAGCTGGGATCTTGGTATGATATTGGTAAAAAGATAGGTGTCGGCAATCGCTTCGCTCTGCGCGGTCATGCTGTTTACTGCCTTCATGGGGCCGTTGACCGTATAGGAGGTAAAAAGCGATACGACGTAGTTGAGCATAATCGCAACGATTACCTCGTTGATGCGAAGTTTTGCCTTGATAAAGCCGATCAACCCGCCGACCAACCCGCCTGCGAGCATACCCGCAAGTATAGCGGCAGGCAGCACGACGATGCGAGGAAGGCCGTTTAACGCAAGTGCCACCACGGTGCTGGCCAGAGCGCCCAAATAGAGTTGTCCTTCTCCGCCGATGTTGAAAATGCCCGCCTTGTTGGCAACGGCGAACGCAAAACCGGTGAACATCAAAGGAATACTCTTGCTTAGCGTGTTGGCTATGGCGTTGGTTGATCCAAAAGAGCCGTCGAGCATAGCGCTAAACGCCTTTAATGGCTCATATCCGGCAATCAGCATCACGATGGCGGCGACAATGAGAGAAAGTGCTATCGCAGCAATCGAAAAAAGCAGGTTTTTTACGATCGGCGGCAGTTGATTTTTACGCTTGGACATTCCGATCATCCTCCTTCTTTCCCGCCATCAAAAGGCTGATAGTTTGGGTATCGAAATCCTCTGCCTTGCGGATATCCATCATTTCTCCCTTATAAAGTACGCCGATGGTATCGCTCAGCTGGAATATATCAGAGAGTTCCGCTGAAATGAGAAGTGTCGCGGCTCCTTCGCTCCGAAGCTTAAGTAAAACACTGTGGATGTATTTAATTGCCCCGATATCCAAGCCGCGCACCGGTTGGCAGGCGAGTACGAAGGGCGGGTTTTTGCCCACCTCCCGTGCAAGTACGAACTTCTGTTGGTTGCCACCCGAAAGCGAGCCGGCGCTTTGCTGCGTATCCACCGCACGCACATCAAATTCCTTCATCATCCGCTGTGTTGCGCTTTTGAGAAAATTCTTTTGTACAATGCCGCGTCGCACATACTGTGGGTTGTACTGATTGCCTAATAGACAATTATCTTGCAGCGAGAAGCGAGGTAGTAAGGCTTGCTTGTGGCGATCGGAGGGGATATAGGCAAAGTGCAGCTTTTGGCGCACGCGTGCCGGAAGCTCCATTAAATCATCGCCATTGTACAAAAGCTTTCCGGATTTGCTTCGGCATATGCCCATGACGATTTGTTCAAGTTGCTGCTGCCCGTTTCCTTCTACGCCTGCAATACCGAATATTTCACCGGCGTGTATATCAAACGAAACCGTACCTTGAGCGTTTGGCAGAAGACGAACGTCCTGTACACGAAGAACGATGTTGCCCTGCTCGTTATACGGTTTTTCTATTTCCATAACAATATCGCGTCCCACCATCAGCCGTGCCAGCTCCTCAGAGGAGGTGTCCTTGGCATTTAACAGCGCAACGGATTTGCCGTTTCGCAAAATGGTGATGCGGTCTGCGGCTTCGAGCGTTTCTTTCAATTTATGCGTAATGAAAATGATCGTTTTACCCTGCGCTCGAATATCCTTGAGGATGCTCAAAAGCTGTTCGGCCTCAATCGGCGTGAGAACTGCCGTAGGCTCGTCCAAAATGATAATTTGTGCGCCTCGATAAAGCGTTTTTAATATTTCCACGCGCTGCTTCATGCCTACAGAAAGCGAGCTGACAGGCGCGTCGGGGTCAATTTCAAAATGGTATTGGTCGGAGAGTGCCTGCACGAGCTTACGGGCTTCTTTCATGTCGATAACGCCCTGACCGGGCTCATTGCCGAGTATGATGTTTTCCAAACACGTGAGGTTATTGACAAGCATGAAGTGCTGATGCACCATGCCGATGCCGAGTTGATTTGCTAAGCGTGGATTGAGCTGCCCAACGGGCTTTTCGTCGATCTCGATACTGCCCTCTTCGGGGCGGTAGAGGCCGAATAACACGTTCATTAACGTAGATTTGCCCGCGCCGTTTTCGCCGAGCAGGCAGTGAATTTCGCCTTTTTCTACTTGAAAGTCAATGTGATCGTTCGCAGTCATGCTGCCGAAACGTTTGGTGATGCCGCGCATATTTACCGCTCGCAATGGTATGCACCTCATTTCCGGATATGTGGCATGGGACGCCCGCTTCGAGGTCCCGGAGAGGCTTCCCCGGGACCTTATCGGCGGACCAAGTTACCGGTTGTCCGGTGGGTTAGCTGAGGGGATTTGCCTCAACGAATGCAGCCACTTCTTCAACAGTGGTGGGGATTACGAGACTGCCGTCTCTGATTTTTTCTTTAAGGGCTTCGATAACGGCGATATCTTCGGCGCTTACTACGATGTTGCTGCCTTCAAAAGTATAGCCGACGCCATCGTCTTTTACACCTAGAACGGTGGTGGTGCCAACAGCAAGGTTATTATCCAAGCAGGCGGCTTTAACGATCTCATACGCAGCGGTATCTACGCGCTTGAGCATGCTTGCTACGATATGGTCGGGATCGATGAAATTCTGGTTGGAGTTGACGCCGATTGCGGTAAAGTCCTTTTCCTTGGCAGCTTGGAATACGCCAAGGCCCGAGCCACCTGCGGCATGGTAGACGATATCGCCGCCTTTGGAGAACTGGGTAAGCGCAATTTCCTTAGCGGTCGTTGTGTCGCTGAAGGGGTTGTTGCCGCCCACATAATCGACCAATACGTTGATATCCGAGTTCACTACCATAGCGCCCGCCTGATAGCCGGCGTTAAACTTAACAAGGAGGGGGATTTCCATAGCGGCGATGAAGCCGATGGTGTTGTTGTCCGCAACGCCGTAGGCTGCGGCATTCTTTTTCATAAGACCGGCCAGAGCGCCGACCAAGAAGGACCCTTCCTCTTCTTTGCAGGTGTAGTTGGCGATGTTGTCACCCTGCACTTCGCCGTCGATCAGAGCAAATTGCTGTTCCGGGAATTCGGGAGCAACCTTGGTGAGGGGATCAACCTGGTCAAAGCCGACGCACACGATGACGCCGTATTGGCCCGAGCTCGCCATGTCGCGCATAATGAGCTCAAATTCGGAAATCTGCTTGGGCTCTGCATAATCGAAGGAAATGCCGAGTTCGCTTTCGGCCTTCTGCATGCCGGCATAAACAAGATCGTTGTAGGATTGATCGCCCAAACCGCCAACGCCAAGTATGCAAGCAGCCTTAGTTGTGCTTACGATAGGTTCCTCGGTTGCATCGGGTGTAACTACGTCTGCGGTTTTTTCGGGTGCGGCCGATGTGTCGGGCGTTGTGGTGGGTGCAGCACAGGAAACCGCCATCACGCTTACGAGCAGGATGGATAGCATCGTTGCCAGTAGTTTCTTCATGTGTTCGTTCCTCCGTTTACATTAATGATTGTGAGAAGTGTATCCTTCAGCGCAGAGACGGCATCCTGGACGATGTATTTGTTTGAACTTTAGATTGGGTTAGCTGTCCTGAATTTATACAAGTTAGTCTAGCGCCTTCGGACTTGTCTACATAATAGCAGAGATATTGGACAGCGTCAATGGAAGCTCTGCTGGATATTTTGAACAACAGTTGAATATTTGGGCAGAATCCAAAAGAATCTTGCGAAACTATTGTATACATGTATAATAATAAGTAAGAAAAGTAATATTTGTTTAGGACCAAAAACCAAAGAGAGGAAGCTGGAAATATGAGCCTTTTAACCTCAATTTTTAAAAACACGATGCAAATTGTTACAGATACTTCCCTTACGCATGAGCAAGCGATGATGAACTTGTCTAAACTTCCGGGGCAGTGTTTCTATGGCTTTACACCGCCGCCCGCGTTTGAGCGGATGTTGAGCGATGGGCGAATTTCTGATCTGGGAGAGGGATATTCACCTTTTTGCCCGCGCTACCTTCTGCCCGACTATGATCTGTTCTTACAGAAAGGCTGCACTTTCTTGAGGATCGAGCCGCCGAAGGACCTTTTTGAAGCGCTTCAGGCACTTCAGATAATCTACCGTCACGTCCCATCCATCACAAACTTCCCGGTGTATTTAGGTAGGCTAGACAAGATGCTTGACCCGTTTATAGAAGACGAGGCAGAAGCACGCCGCCTGATTAAGCATTTCCTTATATTTATAGACAGGACAATCTCCGACTCCTACGCGCATGCGAACATCGGTCCTGAGGCAACGAAAGCCGGTGAAATTTTACTTGATTGCGAATATGAACTTCAAAACGCCATACCTAGCATTACCTTGCTGTATGACCCCGACGTCACCCCCGAAGCATTTGCCGCAAAGTGCGCAAGAAACGCACTGGCGTGCGCCAAACCTAGCTTTGCAAACCATGCCGCTTATAAAAACGAATATACCGTGCCCTATGGAATCGCAAGCTGCTATAATGCACTGCCCATAGGCGGGGGTTCCTATACGCTTTGCCGCATTAACCTCAAGGCCGTGGCCGAAAGTTCTAAGGATACCGACGATTTTCTATATCGTGCGCTGCCAGAGACTGTAAGTACAATGTGCGCATTTATGGATGAGAAGATTCGCTTCTTGGTGGAGAAGAGTATCTTCTTCCGTTCGAACTTCCTTGTGAAGGAAGGTTTGCTGCGCCGTGAGCTGTTTACCGGCATGTTCGGTGTGGTGGGCCTTGCCGAGTGCGTCAATTATCTTAAGGAGCTAAGCGGTTGTAAGTCCGAGCGGTTCGGGCACAGTAGAGAGGCCGACGATTTTGGTGTAACCATCGTAGAGCGTTTGTCGGAACTGGTAAACGCCCATAACGCCCCGTATTGCGAGATTACAAACGGGCATTATTCCTTGCACGCGCAGGTAGGGCTTGATACCGATATCGACGTGTCCTCCGGCG
>JAEZLG010000187.1 GCA_023435855.1 Bacillota bacterium
CTTCTACGATGATGGTATTGGGTCCTTCGGCATTAAGCGTATATGTGCCGGAGAAGCCACCGGTTTCATCTACGGCAAATTGATTGTCGCCGACAAATACGGAAGCGGTATTGTCATCCACGGTGCCGGATACCGTTACATCCGGTGAGGTGGTCTCATACGGTGAGGCGGGGGATGTGATTGTTAAGCCTATGCTCGGAACCTCGATCACGATGGGCTCTAAAAATTCCACCTTTTCTTCCGTGCCGTCCTTACCGATGACTATGATGTCGGGGTAGATATTAAGCGATGCGCTGTCTACAGGCTCGGTGGGCATAAACACATCTTCATTTACGATCATGGATTTTTTGCCTTCGGTGACGATAAGATCGTCGCCCTCACGGACGAGAGAACCCGCCGTAAAGCGAAGGCGCGAGCCGGTTTTTGCGTAGACCGTAATGAGGTATTGCTTGTTGGAAGGATCGGAGGTATCAGGCGTTATCGTCGCCTGCTTGGTGATGCTGCTTTTGCTGAAAAGGCCGCCGAAGATGGGGCCCGAGCCCTTGGTGAGAAGGGCGATGGCGAACACCACAATTAAAAGTACCAGCACACCTGCTGCTGCATAGAAAACAACGGGGTTTTTGGAACCGCGGAACTTACGCGGTTTGCGCTTGCCCGCGTAGCCGTAATCGCTGAACGATTCCGCACGCTGCGGCTTTTTCAATTCCTTGCGCACAGCGGGAAGGGCCGGCTCGGATTCCGGTTCGTTGACGGGGCCGCAAACGGGTGCACTGCGGCGTATTGGCGACGGATCGGTCGCATTAAAACGAGGAACGGGCGTTTCTTCAAACGGTTCGCTTATAATGCGCACAGGCTTGTCCTCGATTAGCGCAGCTTCCTCTTGCACTGCGTCGACAGGACGGGGTTCAAAGCGGTTAAGGTACGCTTCGGGAATATCTTGCTCGCTTACGGTGTTCGCGTCAAAATCCGGTTTGGGCCAGTTCGGGGAACGAACAAAACCCCAAGCTGCGGGTTCGCCCTGATCGCCACCGCTTGCGGTTGAAAAGCCGGCCGGGCCATTGGTTGCTGCTTCAGGCTCAAGGGGCGCGGCACAGTTTTCGCAAAACTCGAGGTAATCCTCGTTGTATGCGCCGCATACCTTACATCTCATAGCATAAACCTCCTAGGTGCCATTATCTATTTGATTATATCAAAGATGCTTGCTCCTGCAAACAGAAATTCTCTTACGGATTTGGAAACATTCTATGAAATAAGGGCGAGAACTACGTTTTTTGCGCCCGGTATGCTATAATTTTTGCAACTCGAGATATTCTTTTTTGATCGGAGCGGGATATGCGAAAACATTTAGCCGCCATTTTAGCTTTACTGATGCTTATGACAGCGTTTCTTGTGGGATGCGGTAAACCTGAAGAGGAAACGCCTACTGTAAGCTACGAAGGCTTTGAATACAATAAGCGTTTAATCGGAGGTGCCGAAGTAGCGGAAGCCAACGTTAAAAGCATTGCATTTTCACAATCGGAAGATGACCTAAATATTACCTTCGGATTTCTTTCGGGCAGCAGGCTTTCAGGCGGCGATACAGAAAGCGCTGCGCTTACGGCACCTGCGTATGCCGTCTATATGCTCAAAAACCCCGCACGCCTCATCGTGGAATTTTCAAACATCGCTTACTGGGATTATTCCCGTGATACCGCTTTGCCCGAATCAAAGCTTCTTTTTGGGTTCTTCCAAACGCGCTTCACGGACGATACTTCGCTTCGCTTCACCTTCCAGCTTAACGCCGATTCTGTCTATAAGGCAGAGGCGGTCACGGGCGGATTAAACATTTCGCTTCGACAAATCATGAAGCCTGAGACTACCGATTCCGGTGCTGCTGAGGATATTCTTCAGGGACGGCGGTATTATGCCATAGCTGATGCGTACCGCGATTATTGCGAAGGCAAGCTGAAGCGTGATGTGGGTGTTACCCCTGTGCTGGCCCAGAACGGCAAGGATATTTTAATGCTCTCCGATGCCTTCTACAGCGAGACGGAGGCGAAAAACTTCGTTTCCGCACTCGCCAAAAACGAAGGTGTTGTGGAAGCTCAGTGGGGTGTTTCTATATTGGGTGGAAATGAAGCGCCCAATTACAGCGAACAACAGACATTCGAGCGTGCCTATTCGCAAGACGTCGTGCGCATTGACGGCGCTTCTGCAAAGGCGGAGGTTCTCATCGAGGACGGGCTTTACCTTTGCCATACACCGGATAAAAAGGCGTATCTTTATTCCAAGCGATTAGCCGGCGGTCAGCCCGGTGTGGATGAATACACCTATGAGCAGGTCTACTACCGCGAGGGAATCGGTGCTGCAAGGCCGTATCTTGACTATGAATTTCAGGTTGTGGAGCAGGTGAAGTTCTCGCCGGACGGTCGTAAATTAGCTGTGCTCGAACGCGACGAGGAACGCACACATCTTTATGTGTTCGACGTGGACGCACGCGAGCTTATAACGGATCTTACCGGCGTGGGCTTTGGTGAACTGGTGAGCGCGTTTACGTGGGACAGCCTCGGCCTTTCCATCTATGCGGTAAGCGGTTCCGGTGCCATGCAGGTGCATGCATACGATTTTGGCGTACCGCAGGAGGCGAAACGCCATAGCGTAGTCGATAAAAACGGTGCGGATGAGGGATATATCGCCTATAGTGACGGAGAGCTGTATTTTACGCAGTCCGATCTTGAAAAGGGTGAGATTGTTTATCGTATCAAACCGGATGGCGGTGTGCGAAAAGCTTTGACCTTAGGCGGTGCCTTTGCGCTTTCTCCAGACAACCGTTTTATGGCGTTAAATGTATCAGGCACGAGCCTTGTGTCTCAAGGAACGGCAAGCGGCTTTTCTCTATATAATATGGAAACGGGGGAGACAGAGCTTCTCACAAGCGAAGTATCCGTTAGCAATTTTGTATGGTCATCCTCCGGAGCACGGCTTTACTATATAGAAAATAAGCTTGCAGGTGCAGGCGGTGAGAATGCGACCTCAGAGGAAGAACAAACCGAAACAAATGACGAGAGTGCGGATCCATACCCTTATACGCTGTGGGTGTATGATGTCGCAACAAAGAAGACGAGCTCGCTTATGGATATTCCGTACCCATGGATTGTAGCTTCGGGTGTTGCGGACACAATCTATCTCAACTTTTACGATGCTGATACCGGCGGTGATCTTGTTCGAGCGACATACGTAATACCGGGGTGAAATAATATATAGCGCTTGTCGTATACAAACGGATATCGCCGTGTTACAATACCTATACATTCAGGCAGAGTAGGATGCCGCGCGTTGTGCCGCATGTCAAAACATGCGGAGAGTGCCGCCCGAACGGGGAGTTTGTCGGACGGACGAAAAGCAAAACGCTTGCGGTGCGGTATCCGCATCCCGCTGCTACATATGGGGCATGATTTTTCATGGTTCCTCTATGTGGTGCGATTGCTCTCCGCCATATTAAGGAGGAGCTTTTTTCGTGCTAAAAAATAACAAGGAAACAGGCAACAAGGAAGCTGCAAACGGTGCAAAAGCCATGCAGCTAAAGAACCAAGCGGATACCAAGCGACTGGTGCTTTGCGCGCTGTTTGTGGCGCTCGGCGTGATTTTAGGGGGGCTATTGAGCATCCCCGCAATGCCGCTCGGTGTATATTCCCTAAAAATCGGCTTTGGTACACTGCCCGTCATACTTTCGGGCGTGCTGTTCGGGCCGGTGTACGGCGGTATCGTGGGGGGGTTAACGGACTTTTTACAGGCCATTACCTTCTCCAAAGGTGCATATATGCCGTGGTTTACAATCACGGGTATACTTTTCGGGTTTATCCCGGGACTGTTTTTCATCAAAAAGCAAAAACCTACATTTGTACGCATTTTAATAGCGGTGTTTGCAGGGCAAACGGTGGGGAGCGTAATGCTGAACACCTTTCTTATCTCTACCATTTATGAACTGCCATTTTGGGCTACGCTTACGGCTCGCGCCATCAACCAAGCCGTGATGATACCCGTGTATACGGTTTTGGTTTATTACATCATACGTGCACTTAGCCGTATGAAAGTGATAGAATAGTATAAAATACCAAAAAGCCGCGCATACTCCAAGAAGAATGCAATGGAGGTATGTTATGGCATTATTGGAAGCGAAACGTAGAAACGCAGCGCGCGGCGCGCGACAGGAAGTTTCCGACGCGCTTCGTGCGTGGCAGGACGCTGTGAAGTATTTCGAGAGCGCTAAGGATCCGGAGCTTGTAGATTTTGCAATTTACGAGATGGAAGCTGCGCGGCGCAAATACATGTTTTTGCTGAAAAAAGCAGGTGCGGCAGAAAAATAGACTGCTCGCCAAAAAAACATATAAGGATGGTGGGGGTTAATCATGGACGTGCTTTATGCGTTGCTCGCCTTTGGCGGCGGTATCTTTTTGCTGTGGCTTGTTTGTAAAATTTTGGCCGTGCCTCTCAAGATACTGTGGAAGCTTCTGATCAACGCCGTGGTCGGCGCAGTGCTGCTGCTGATCTTCAACTTCCTTGGAGGCTTTATTAACTTTACCATCCCCATAACGCCCATAAGTGCACTCGTAGCCGGTATTTTGGGCATCCCTGGTGTAATCATCCTGGCATTAATCCAAATATTTTAAAAAACAAAAATATGCCGCAACGATTGTCGTTGCGGCATAATCAAATCTTACGTTTTATTTTCCCAATACTTTCTCGAGCGCTGCAAGCTTAAGGCATATGCTAAGCGCTTCCATGGCGGTCTTAAGCTCGTCTATTGGCGGGTAGCTCGGTGCGATGCGGAGGTTTTTATCGTCCGGGTCTACGCCGTACGGGTAGGTAGCGCCTGCACCTGTCAGCACCACGCCGGCAGCTTTTAGAAGCGCGTGCGTGCGCTTGGCGCAGCCATTCATGGTATCGAGGCTCACGAAGTACCCGCCCTTGGGACGATTATAGCTTGCAAAGCCCAAAGGAGCGATTTCTCTGTCAAGAACATCGAGCACTACATCGAACTTGGGTTTCATAATGGCCGCATGCTTTTTCATGTGCACGAGCACATTCTCCTTGTTTTTCAAAAACAGCACATGGCGGAGCTGGTTGACCTTGTCGTAGCTTATGGACTGTGCTCCGATGAGTTTTTTCATGTACGCCATATTGCGCTCACTGCACGCAAAGCAAGAAACGCCTGCGCCGGGATAGGTGATTTTGGAGGTAGAGGCGAATTCGAACACCATATCCGGATTACCGGCTTCGCGGCAGGCAGAAAGAATCTCACGTATCTCCACGTAATCCCCTTCGAACTCATGCACGCAGTAGGCGTTGTCCCACATAATTACGAAATCCGGTGCGGCCGGCTTGAGATTAGCAAAGCGCAAAATGGTCTCGTCGCTATAAACGATGCCATCGGGGTTCGAGAATTTGGGTACACACCATATGCCCTTTACCTCGGGATCCTTCACGAGGCGTTCCACAACGTCCATATCGGGGCCTTGCGCCGTCATGGGGACAGTAATCATTTCCATATTAAAGGTTTGGGATATCGTAAAATGCCTGTCGTAGCCGGGCGCGGGGCAAAGGAACTTCACGCGCTCCAAACGGCTCCATGGCTTTTCGCTATTGACGAGGCCGTGCGAAAATGCTCTGGCAATTACGTCGTACATTAGGCTTAAGCTCGCATTACCTGCTGCAAATACCTCGTTCACGCTTACACCCAATATATCGGCGAAAAGTGCACGGCAGGAAAGAAGGCCTTCCAAGGTGCCGTAATTGCGCGCGTCCAAACCGTCGATCTTCGTATCTCCCTTTACCGGCAGAGAAAGGAGATCGTCGGATAAGTCGAGCTGTTCGCTGCCGGGCTTACCACGCGACATGTCGAGTTTTAGGTTCTTCGCTTTAAGCTGTTCGTACTTTTGAGACTCCGAAGCATACAGCGCTTCAAGACCTTTGCGGTCCATCGATAAAATGTTGCTCATGTGCCCTCCTCAAGGAAAAAGGTTGGAAATTTGGGTAGAGTGGATTACAATTATATTGTACCCATAAGTTGAGGAGAAAGTAAAGCGAAAATGAAAGATATATTGCAAAAATAAAATTATTTTGAATATTTTATGGCATAATGAGGGCTCGTATGGACGAAATTTCACGGCTCAAGCAATTTATCAACGAATCACGCCGCATCGCTTTCTTAGGCGGTGCGGGTGTTTCTACGGAGAGCGGTATACCGGATTTCAGAAGCGAGTCCGGTCATTTTAAAGCGATTCGGGATTTCGGAGAATCTCCCGAAACGCTTTTGAGCCATGCTTTTTTTCAAAAACACCCTGAGCGCTTTTTTGCCTATTACAAAAGCTCGCTCTTAATTACCGACGCAAAACCCAACGCAGCGCATCTGGCGCTTGCGAGGCTTGAAAAAATGGGGAAACTTACGACTGTAATTACGCAGAATATCGACGGGCTTCACCAAAAGGCGGGCAGCAAAAATGTGCTTGAGCTGCACGGCAGCATCCATAGAAACACGTGCATGTTGTGCGGGAAACGTTATGGCGTTGAAAAGATGTTGGATAGGGAATCTGTCCCACATTGCGTATGCGGCGGTATCGTAAAGCCTAATGTGGTGCTTTACGGGGAGGAGCTTCACGAGGGGATATTAAGTTCCGCTGTGCAGCATATTTTGGAGGCGGATATGTTGCTGGTGGGCGGCACGTCGCTTGCGGTGTATCCTGCAGCGGGGCTCATCGATTTTTACCGCGGCAGCCGATTGACGCTCATCAACAAGAGCGTCACACCGTATGACGGCTCAGCGGACCTTGTAATCCATGCACCTATTGGGGAAACCTTAGGTGCTGTAGTAGAGTAAGGCGGTAAGTATGACGAAGTTTTTGATTCGCTTTTTCATCAAAAACCATAACGATGTGGATAACCCGCGCGTGCGAGAAGCATATGGGCTCCTTGCAGGTGCTATGGGCATTGCACTTAACGTAATCTTAAGCGCCGCTAAGTTCATGATCGGCTTATTTACAGGCAGTATCGCTGTGCAGGCGGATGCAGTAAACAACCTTTCGGACGTTGGCTCCGCCGCTGTCACGCTCATCGGATTTAAGGCGGCGGGAAAACCTGCGGATCGTGAGCATCCCTATGGACACGCCCGCATCGAGTATGTGAGCGCGCTCATCATCGCTTTTCTCATTTTAGTTGTGGGTTTTGAACTGTGTAAGGAATCGGTGGGGAAGATACTCTCTCCCACACCTGTGAATTTTAGCATTTTAAGCATCGTCATGCTGGCGCTTTCTATTTTAGTAAAGCTGTGGATGAGCTTATTTGCTTCGTATGTTGGCAAGCGTATTTCCTCGAGCGCTGTTAAAGCCACCATGGCAGACAGTATCTGTGACATGATCACCACCGGCTCCATTTTGATTTCAGGTATCATCAGCTACGTGAAGAAAATCAACATAGACGGCTATATCGGACTTCTCGTGGCGGGTTTTGTCCTTTATTCGGGCGTTAAAATCATCCGCGATACCGTTAGCCCTCTCATGGGAGAGGCACCCGACCCTGAAATGATGAAAGAGCTTAAAGAACGCATTTTAAGTTATGAGGGAATCTTAGGGCTGCACGATGTTACTGTTCATAGCTATGGGCCGGGTCGATTGATGGTGAGCGCACATGCCGAGGTGAACGCGGATGCAAGGCTCATGGAGGTTCATTCGACCATTGACCGTGCAGAGCGGGAAATCGGCGAAATAATGAAGCTTGATTTAACGATACATATCGACCCCGTGGAATGCGATAATGCCGCACAAAATGAGGCTATATCAGTCCTCACGGGCATTTTGGAGGAGATAGACGAACGACTTTCGCTGCACGATTTCCGCGCTGCTGTAGAGGGCGAAGAAATACTTCTCACATTCGATCTCGTGGTGCCACCGGAGTTAAGTGAGGCACAGACGGGGGTTATAACGGATTTGATAGCAGCACGTGCAAAAGACAATAACGCAGCTTATACATGTTTGATCACACTCGATACCGATTACCACGGGCGGGTGTAGAATTATAAATTTCACATGGAGGAATACGGCATTGGAGGAAAAAGTTATGAAGTTTTGGAAGGAGTTCAAGGAGTTTGCATTTAAGGGCAATGTAATTGACCTGGCGGTCGGCGTGATGATTGGCGGTGCGTTCGGTAAAATCGTGACATCGCTCGTCAATGATTTGTTTATGCCGCTTCTCAACATTGTCACGGGATCTATGGGTAACCTTTCCACACGCTTTGCAGCGCTTGACGGTAAAACCTACGCGGATATCGCAGCCGTGCAGGAAGCCGGCGCACCATATATTGCATACGGCCCATTTCTCAGCACCGTGATCGACTTTTTGCTCATGGCGCTATGCATTTTCCTGTTCGTAAAGCTCATTATGAGACTCAGAAGCGGTAAGCGTAAGGCGGAGCCCGAGGCTATAGCACCTCGCTTATGTCCGTATTGCAAAACGGCTATACATGAGGCGGCCACGCGCTGCCCGCATTGTACCAGCATTTTAAACGAGGCGAAGTAAATGATGAAGCTATATGACTACCTTGCCGCCGGGGACCTCGATGGGAAGGATCTTAATTGCGCGGAAAAGATACTCTACGGTGCGAACGCTGCATATTCGCTGGGGCTCAGTAAGGAAGCGCTCCGTTTAAGCGCGGGTTTTGGCGGCGGTATGGGTGTAGAGGATACATGTGGAATCGTGACAGGCGGCGTTATGGTGCTCTCAGCACTTTTTGTGAAGGACAGAGGGCATGAAGGCCCGCGCAGCAAAGCGCTGAATAAAGAATGGTTCCAAAGGATGAACGAGGTGTTTTCTAGTACCTCCTGTCAGGTGCTCAAGGCAAAATACCGCACCGAAGAAAGAGGCTGTGCCGACCTCATTTTAAACGCCGCAAAAGTCCTTGACGAAATCGTTGAAAAGGAGCTAAAGAAGGACGCGCAGTAAGGATTATATACGTGTATGCAATCCTTGCTTCCCTTGACAGCCATCCTTGTGCGACCCTACAATAAGAAGGGAGATTTTGGAGTTTCCCTTGAAAGGTAAAAGGTGAGGGGAGCCGAAACCCTGCGGTTTAGAGGGCCGGAAAGCACGCCATCGCTGTGTTGCCGGTACTCGACGTAGAACACCGCTACGCCTGCGCCCGACGCCTTTCGCTGACATGCTTTCCGACCCTCTAAACCCTGCGACCTAAAAGCTGCTATTTCGGATGCAGGTCGCGAAAGAGGAGGGAGCCGTAGGGGGTCCTACGGCGACTGACGATGACAAAGACGTGCGCCAAAATAGTAGCTTTGAGGCGCAGGGGTTCGACTCCCCTTACCTTAAATGAAAGCCAAAACTGCGTTTATCCTCGCATTTCAAGAAGACACCGCCATGAACTCCGCGCGCCATACCGCGCTGCATGAGGTGTGCTTTCGCCCTATGCTCGGCTACGTGCTCGATGCCGTGCAAGAGGTTTCCGAACACAAGAGCGTGGTACTTACGGGCTTTGATGCGGACCGTGTGGAGACGTATTTGAAGGACCGTGCGGACTTTGTCCGCGTGGAAGCAGCCGCGCAAGCCGCTGTTGCGCTTTCTTATGCTGTGCGGCAGACGGAGCAGGATACGGGCTATGCGCTCATCGTATCAGGCAGCGCTCCGCTTATTAAGAAAGAAACTCTTTCAAGGCTTATCGAAGCCGCGAACGGCAACGCCGCCGCGGCGCTCGTAGCAAAGCGAGAAGGGGAGGATGGGGATTTTGAAGCACAAAAATGCCTCGTCTGCTGCGTGGATCTCGCGTTTTTAAAGGAAGCTGCCGGCAGCATCGATTCGATTTTGGAAAGTGTACGCCAAAATGGCTTCAAGGTCATAAACGTGTTTGCCTCCGAATATGAATGCATCGGCGTGCGTGACCGCGCTTCGCTGTGGGAATGCAACTATCTCATGAACAGCTTTCTTGTCGCACGGCATTTGGATGCTGGTGTCTCTCTGCTCGACCCGACCAAGATACTCGTTTCGCCGGATGTCGAAATCGGCCGCGATACGGTGATCTACCCCAATGTGATATTATCGGGCAAAACGAAGATCGGTGAAAACTGTGTAATCTACGACGGCTGCCGCTTGAAGGATACGGTTGTCGGAAACGATTGCGTGCTTCAGAGCGTGGTTGCAAACGAAACGGAGATAGGAAATTTCGTCACAGCCGGGCCGTTTGTGCATTTGCGACCCAACACAAAGATACATAACGGCTGCAAGGTAGGCGATTTTGTGGAGGTTAAAAACTCGACTGTCGGCGAAAATACCAAGCTGCCGCATTTAAGCTACATCGGCGATGCTGATATCGGTGCGCGCGTCAACGTAGGCTGTGGCTGCGTGGTTGTGAATTACGATGGATTTAAAAAACACCGCACTGTCGTTGGCGACGACGTGTTTTTGGGCTGCCAGACCAACCTTGTTGCACCAATCACCGTGGGCAGCAACGCTTATACTGCAGCCGGTTCTACACTCACCGAGGATGTTCCTTCAGGCGCGCTTGCCATAGCACGCGCTTATCAGAAAAACATACCCGGTTGGGTGGCAAAAAACCGCGAGAAAAAGCGCGGGAATTAACCAGAGGTTTAATTTTGGAAACCATTATCGACGGACTGCGCCTACATTACGAGCGGCAGGGGAGCGGAAAACCCGTGCTCATCTTGCACGGCTGGGGCGCATCTATAGAGGCTATGCGCTCTATTATCAACTGCATGCTTCGTTTGGGACGTGAAACGGTTGCGCTCGATTTCCCGGGTTTTGGCGGGAGCGAGGAGCCCAAAACGCCTTGGGGCGTGGAGGATTTTGCAGCTGTCACCCGCAAATTTGCGGAGGAGTTGGGTATTTACGGCTGCGACGTAATCGCCCATTCTCACGGCGGACGCGTAGCAATCTATTTGGCCTCGGAGGATAAGCGCATGTTTCATAAGCTTGTGCTCATCGACGCTGCCGGGGTGAAGCCAAGAAGGAGCTTTACATATTATGTGAAGGTTTATTCCTATAAGCTTCTGAAGCGTTTAGCTAAGAGCAAGTTTTTAGACAAAACTTTTAAGCTTTCTGAGAGGCAGAAGAATGCGGGCAGTGCTGATTACAAAGCCACTTCCGGTAT
>JAEZLG010000213.1 GCA_023435855.1 Bacillota bacterium
GAAACATCACAAATGCGCGCGAGCTTCGCACGGAGCTTGAAAACGGCGGCGCTATTTTTCAGACATCTATTGATTCGGAGATTATTGCATCCCTCATCGCCAAAAACAGCCAAAGCGATATCCTCAAAGGTATTGTAAAAGCGACAGAACAGCTCAAGGGCAGCTATGCGCTTGTGATTCTCACCGCGGACATGCTCATCGGTGTTCGCGATCCTAAGGGCATCCGTCCTCTCGCATTAGGGAAACTCGATGGCGCATATGTGCTCGCTTCCGAATCCTGTGCGTTTGATACCATAGGCGCTGAGTTTATCCGCGACATACGCCCCGGTGAGATTGTGATGATCAACAAATTAGGGCTTAAATCCCACCAGGCGGTGCATGCTTCGGATTCGGCGCTTTGTATTTTTGAATATGTTTATTTCGCGCGGCCAGATTCCGATATCGACGGTATTCCCGTACACAAAGCCCGCGAGCGGGCAGGGGAGCTTCTTGCTCTTTCATCCCCCGCGGATGTGGATGTGGTTGCCGCTGTACCGGATTCCGCCGTGCCTGCCGCCATGGGCTACGCGCGGCAGGCGGGGCTCCCGTACACCATCGCTCTTGCAAAAAACCGCTATGTAGGGCGTACGTTTATTGAGCCATCAAAAGATAGGCGCGAGATGGATGTAACGCTTAAGCTTAGCGCGCTCAAGCGTAATGTGCGCGGAAAGCGCGTGCTTTTGGTGGATGACTCCATCGTGCGCGGCACAACCTCCAAGCATATCGTGGAAATGCTCAAGACCGCAGGCGCCATGGAGGTACACATCCGCGTGAGCTCGCCTCCTGTCACACACCCATGCTTTTTCGGTATCGATACATCGTCGCACGAGCAGCTTATCGGTGCACACCACTCCGTGGAGGAGATACGTCGCTTTATCGGTGCGGATTCGCTTAGCTACTTGAGCTTTTCGGATCTACTCAAAACCGTGGAAGGTGCGGCGTGCAACTTCTGCGCAGGATGCTTTAACGGTGTTTATCCGGAGGATGTATCGGAGCTTTTACACTGCGGCAAAAAGAACCTATTGGATAGTTAGGAGTAAAATATGCCATATACCTACAAAGACGCGGGCGTAGACGTAGAATCGGGTTATGAGGCTGTACGGCGTATGAAAGCATACGCAGAGGCTACATTTGATAAAAACGTGGTAACGGGGTTGGGCTCGTTTGGGGGCATGTATGCGCTCGGTGACAGTGTGCTTGTTTCCGGCACTGACGGGGTCGGAACCAAGCTGAAGGCTGCATTTGCACTAGATAAACACGATACCGTGGGTATGGATTGCGTGGCGATGTGCGTCAATGACGTCATCTGTCACGCGGCAAAGCCGCTTTTTTTCCTCGATTATATCGGTACAGGGCATCTTGTGCCTCATGTTGCTGCACAAATCGTGAAAGGTGTTGCGGATGGCTGCGCGAAAGCGGGTTGTGCGCTCATCGGCGGCGAGACGGCGGAAATGCCGGGCTTTTATCCGAATGGGGAATATGACCTCGCGGGCTTTTGTGTTGGTATTGTAGAGCGCTCTAAGCTTTTAAGCGGCGAAAACGCCAAAGCAGGCGACGTTCTTATCGCCCTGCCTTCCTCGGGCATCCATTCCAATGGATTTTCACTCGTTCGAAAGCTCATCCCCATGGAACAAAAAGAGCTTACAGTCTATTCTTCCGAGCTTCAAAAAACGCTCGGCGAGGAGCTGTTAACCCCTACGCGCATCTATGTGAAACCGCTCCTTTCCCTTATGGAGACAATAGAGGTGCGCGCTGCGGCACACATCACGGGCGGCGGATTTTATGAAAACATCCCCCGCAGCTTTAAAAGCGGACTTACAGCGCGCATTGAACGCAAGGCGGTTCGCGTACTTCCTGTTTTTGAGCTTTTACAAGCCAAAGGTGACCTAGAGGAGGATATGATGTTTCATACCTTCAACATGGGCGTTGGCATGACCGTAGCCGTAGCCCCTGATCTGGCGGATCGTGCAATCGCATTATTACAATCGCAGGGAATAAACGCATACGCGCTCGGCGAGCTTATCGCGGGCGATGAAGGTGTAAACATATGCTAAAGCCGCGTATTGCCGTGCTCGTATCAGGCGGCGGCACCAACCTTACTGCGCTTATAAAAGCGCAAAAAAGCGGTGCTTTAAAAAGCGGCGAGATTGCGCTTGTGATTTCAAGTAAACCGGGCGATGGCGCTATAGAGCGCGCCAAGGAGGCAAACATCCCTTTTGCGGTTGCGGATTGCGCGCAGTACACTTCGAGCGATGCGTTTGAAGCGGAAATTTTGCGCTTGCTTTCTGAAAACCGTATTGACCTTATTATTCTCGCGGGTTTTATGCAAATTCTAAGCGCCGATTTTGTGGTGCACTACCGCAATCGAATTATCAACGTGCATCCTTCCCTTATCCCGGCGTACTGCGGCAAGGGCTTCTATGGAAGGAAGGTGCACGAAGCCGTGCTTGCGGCAGGCGAAAATATAACAGGTGCTACGGTGCACATGGTAAACGAAATACCCGACGGCGGGCAAATCCTCATGCAAAAGACCGTTGCCGTTCTGCCCTCGGATACGCCCGAAATACTTCAAAAGCGTGTTATGGAGGAAGCGGAATGGCAGCTTCTCCCAACCGCAGCGGAGTTTATATGCGCGCGGCTTTGGCATGAGTTGAACGAAGGAGAAGAACTATGAAAAAACCTCAGCATCTGAGAGAACTGCTTTATAAAAACCCCTACCCGGGACGAGGCATCGCTTTAGGGCTAAGCGAAAACGGAGATACGGCTGTACTTTTATACTTCATCATGGGACGAAGTGAGTTTAGCCGCAATCGCGCTTTTTATAAAGCCGATAATGACCTCTTTATCCGCATGCTGCATAATGAAAAGCTTACAGACACAAGCCTTATTCTCTATACCCCTGTACGTACACTTCATGATACCGTCATCGTTACAAACGGCGACCAGACGGACACAATCTTTGAAGCGCTTGAAAGCGGCGGAAGCTTTGAGGAGGCGCTTATGCGTCGCACCTTCGAGCCGGATGCGCCGCATTTTTCCCCGCGCATAAGCGGTTTGATGCATTTTAGAGAAGGGCTTTCTTACAAGCTTTCTATATTGAAAAGCGGTGATGGGCATGGTGGGAGTACATTTCGGCAGTTCTTTTCCTACGAACCTCAAAAGGGCATAGGGCATTTTATCCATACCTATCAAGGTGACGCTGACCCGCTTATAAGCTTTGCCGGTGAGCCC
>JAEZLG010000247.1 GCA_023435855.1 Bacillota bacterium
CTCCGGTATTGACCCCGGCTACGTCCTCAACGCCGACGCCCGATCCGACACAATCTTCCTCGCAAGAAGCTATAACGCGCACCATAACGGGCTCTCTGATCGATTCAAACGGCAATCCGATGGTCGGATACGTGGTGGAACTCCATTCCGATCCCATGACGACGGTCACGGATGAGAGCGGGCGGTATACATTCAACGATGTGGAGTATACGAACCATGAGCTGATTATAAAAACGCCTAAGGGCGAGAATGTAGCTTCGTTTGAGCTAAACTTCTCACAAGGAGAGGACTTCAGCTCCGCTATGTCGGATACGGGCGCGAATATAACATACACCCAAAAGACGGAAACGGTTACGCTTGAGGTTACGGTAAAGCCAGATCAAAGCGGTGCGGCAATTTCTGAGGTTTCGACATCAACTCCTCCGCAGGCAAGCGGTTTTCTAAGCGTCATCGGCTCGGTACTCTTGTGGGTTGGCGGCGGTATTCTGGTGATAATACTGCTGCTGATTCTCACAAACAAAAGGAAAGTAAAAGAGTAGTTTAAGTTCATTTTTATTGGAAATGGCAGTGCGTAATGCACTGCCATTTTCGCTATTATGGTTTCGCTCCCCGGGGCGCGGAGAGCGAAAAAACATTTATATCTACTATTGAAATTGTGACTACACAGCTATACTTGGAACCGATCAACCATAGTTTTGAGTATCTCTGCCTGGCTTGAAAGCTCCTCTGTGGCAGCTGCAGATTCCTCCGCTGTTGCGGAATTGGTCTGCACAACCTGAGACATCTGCTCGATGCCGCGGTTTACCTCGCTGACGGCGGTCGCCTGGTAGTTGGATGCTTGCGCAATTTCGCGCATTAGCTCTACGGTTTTCTCTACGCTCACAACGATATTTCCCAGCGCTTCCGCTGTTGCGTCCGCGATGCGCGTGCCCGCTTCCGTCTTTTTCACGGAGCCTTCGATAAGTGTGGTTGTCTCCTTAGCTGCATCCGCACTTTTAATCGCAAGGCTTCGCACCTCTTCTGCTACCACACCAAAGCCCTTGCCGTGTATGCCGGCTCTTGCCGCTTCCACCGCCGCGTTAAGTGCAAGTATGTTGGTCTGGAAGGCGATTTCGTCGATTACCTTTATGATTTTGCCGATGTTTGCGGAGGACTCGTTGATATCGCGCATAGCCTCCTGCAGTTCCTTCATTTGGTCGTTGCCACGAACGGCGTCCTCTTTGGCCTCTTGGGAAATGCGGTTCGCCTGGTTAGCGTTTACGGCGTTGCTCTTTGTCTGCTCGGCGATCTCCGTAATTGTAGCGGTCAACTCTTCGATGGAGGCGGACTGCTCGGTCGCGCCTTGCGAGATCGCCTGACTGCCGCCCGATACCTGTTGGGTGCCTGCTGCTACCTGATCTGCTGACAGCCCGATTTCCGAGAGCACATCGCGAAGCGACGATGCGATATGGTTGATGGAATCCTTAAGTGCAGCAAAGTCGCCGAGGTAATCTGATGTTATGCTTACCGTAAGGTCGCCCTCCGCCATTTGGCCGAGTGTTTGCGAAATCTCGTTTATGTAGCCCATGATGGTATCCAAGGTATTGTTGAGCGAGTTTTTG
The DNA here is from genome assembly GCA_023435855.1 of Bacillota bacterium. Taxonomy (GTDB): domain Bacteria; phylum Bacillota; class Clostridia; order Christensenellales; family CAG-138; genus UBA7707. The sequence continues at coordinate 1,602 of JAEZLG010000247.1, forward strand.
ATAATAGCATGATCGCCTTTATACTCGCCTGTTACGCGTGCGCTGAGGTTGCCCTTTGCCATTTTTTCGAGCACGGCGGAAGCTTCCTGCACCGGGCCGACCACCGCGTCAAGCGTGTCGTTTACGCCCATAATAATTTTCCTGTAATCGCCTTGGTGCTTTTCAAAGTCTGCCCGGACAGAGAGCTTACCTTCAACCGCAGACTGCGAAAGCATATTTGCGTCATTCAGCATGGCCTTGAGAGAACCTGCGGCATTCATAAATGCGTCGGATAAAACGCGAATTTCATCGTTGGTTTTGATGTTAAGAGAGAAGTCTGTCTGCCCCTGCGCCAGCTTTTTCGCTCCGTCTGTTAGTGCATTCAAAGGTTTTCGGACACCACGACTTATATACAGTAAGAGGATTATATTGGCAATAACGATAAATACGGCCGCAGCCACAACGGATATAAGCACAACAGACAGCCTGTTTTGCTCGATTTGCTTCATGGGAAGCCCTGTAAACAGCACGCCGACAGCGTTCCCGTCGTTATCGAGAATGGGGGAGTATGCCGTTCTATACGGGTCACCCTGGAGTTTGGTGCTTCCGTTATAATCCTTTTTCCCGTTGAGCACGATATCGGCTACGGTCGCATCCAATTGAGTTCCTACAACGCGCTCCCCGTCTTGTAGGATGGTGGTGGAAAGACGTACGTCACCCGCAAAAATCGTGAAATCTGAACCGTGTACGCTTTTAAGCTCATCGAGTATTTCCGTTTGCGCGTAGCTGATGCCGCCAATCAGATAACCGGCTGCGTTGACGCCGTATCCGGCGACGCGAACGGAGAACAAAGCTGCAATACCGCTCGTACCGTTACCGTAAACACCCGGAGATGACAGCGCCTTTTCTGCATAGAAAGCGTCGCCCGCGTTATCAGCTCCGTTACTTGAGAAAACAAGCTTGCCGCTGCCGTCTGTAACGAGCACAAAATCTAGCCCCGAACCGGAAATATCCTTAAGCGCTTGCGAAATGCTCTCCGGTCTTTCCGACTTGATTGCCGATAGTATCGTTCTGTCTTCCGAAAGTATGGTTGTCTTTACCTCGCATTCCTTCGCGAGTGCCGAGAAGTTTTCTTTCAGGCCTGTAAGTGCCCGCTCAACCTGATCGGTAATCAAGCTGTCCGCAAAATTGTTGCTTTGGAATAGGGTTATAGCAACAGCCAATGCCGCGCATAAAAGTAATGCCGCTACAATAATGCATGATAATTTGACGGATAGACTTATAAACTTTGTTTTTTTAATCTGCTTCGGCTTTTTTGGCTTTGTTTGTTTTGTCGATTTCTCTTCCTTTGACGGTTTTGCTTTCATACCGATATCCGCCCTTCCCCTTAAGGTTGATGAGCTTGCCATTTCTACTATTTTAATCGGTATTTTTTGACGGAACATTAATGCTGATTTGATAGAAAGAATACACCCAATAATAAGGCGGCAATGAGTGAGAGAAGGGCGCCCAGCGCAAACGGTGCAAATGAACCGACCGTGGTCCATAAGGCACCCGCAATCACGCTGGCGGGTAAGAGTGCAATCCCAACCAACGTCGAATGCAGACCGAGCATTGTTCCTTTTAATTGCTGAGGTGCGATTTCTGCAATAAAGGCTCTTTCAACACCCGTGACCATAGCGGTATAAAACCCGTACAGCATAAATACGGCCACAAGCATCCATTTAGAGGTAACGAGTGCAAAACCGAGATAAACAGCAGCAAATGTAAGGTAACCTGCAATCAATATCCTTTTTCGTCCTACTCGATCGGAACGCTTTCCAAACGGTATAGCAAGGAGCGCCGTAACAAGGTTATACAAAAAGTACAAGAGTATGACATCTGTAGTCGAAAACCCTATCGCATTTGCCTTGAGAAGCAGAAACGTGTTGGAGGAATTTCCTAATGTAAAGACAAATGCCACCAAAAGATATAGCTTCAAATTCCCGTTGAGCTGCTTTATGTTTTTCCAGAAATGCTCCCTTGGCTTTATCTCCCTCATGCCTTGCTTCTCTTTTATGAAAACAAACATACATAGAGCAAACAGTACCGGAAGTATCGAAACTGCAAAAATTGTCTTGTAAGAGCCTTCGCCGATTTGTGTTAACAGTATAAATGCAAGCAATGTCCCGATAGCGGACCCCGCCATATCCATAGCCTTATGAATACCGAAGGCTTTTCCCATATGGTCTTTATCGGCGGACTCCGACACCATAACGTCCCTCGGTGCCGTACGAATCCCTTTCCCGAAACGGTCGATTACTCTTGCACCGAGAATTCCAACCCAGGAACCTGCAAATAAGAGTG
>JAEZLG010000255.1 GCA_023435855.1 Bacillota bacterium
CGGTGAAGCTCCTAAGGGTATGGTTCTTGCTGACATCGTCGAGAGCGGCAGCGTTGTAGAGCCGCTTGGCGACAGGCTCCTCGGGCGTTATACCTCCGAGGAAATACTTAATCCCGAAACCGGCGAACGCATTATCGGAGCCAATGAGCGCATTACATTCGATCTGCGCGACAAGATCATCGCCGCAGGCATCAAGAGTGTCAATTGCCGCACGGTATTCACTTGCCGCAGCGAGCGGGGTGTTTGTGCACACTGCTACGGCAACAACCTTGCTACCGGTCAGCCGGTCAACATCGGCGAAGCGGTGGGCATCATCGCAGCACAGGCCATCGGTGAACCCGGCACGCAGCTGACGATGCGTACGTTCCATACGGGCGGTGTCGCATCGGCTGAAGATATCACGCAGGGTCTGCCGCGTGTTGTCGAAATTTTCGAAGCACGCAAGCCCAAAGGCCTTGCCGTAATTTCGGAGATCAACGGTACCGTTTCGTTCAGTGAGGGTAAAAAGCGCGAGGTGCTCATCACCAACGAAGACGGCGAAAGCGATAAGTACGCCATCACCTTCGGCTCTAAGCTCGTCGTGAAGGACGGGGACTATGTGGAGGCGGGCGATGTGCTTACCGACGGCCCCATCAACCCTAACGACATATTGAAAATCAAGGGTGTCAAGGGCGTGCAGGCCTACATGCTCAAGGAAGTGCAAAGCGTTTACCGCATGCAGGGCGTGGAGATTGCCGATAAGCATATCGAAATCATCATCCGCCAGATGCTCCGCAAGGTGCAGGTGGAGGAGAGCGGCGATACGGAACTTCTGCCCGGCGAACTCGTGGACATTTTCCGTTTTGAGAACACGAACGAACGCGTCATCATGGAGGGCGGCAACCCCGCCATCGCCAAGCGCAAGCTTTTGGGTATCACCAAAGCTGCACTTGCGACCGATTCGTGGCTGTCTGCAGCATCGTTCCAGGAGACCACGCGCGTACTCACCGAGGCTGCCATCAAGGGCAAGATAGACCCGCTCGTAGGCCTTAAGGAAAACGTTATCATAGGCAAGCTCATTCCCGCCGGCATAGGCCTTCGCCGCTATCGCAACGTGAAGGTAGATGAGGCGGAGTAACGCTTCGCTATCGCGCATGCGTCTTTTAGAAACATGCGCGAGAAGGTACTTGTAGGGCAAGGGTTTTACCCTTGCCGATGGGGGTAACGTTATGCCTAGGATCTATAATAATACTGCGTGCAGGCTTTACGACACCGAATACTGCCGCACGCTCCATATGCTAAACTGCGAATCATGCACGGTCGCCGGCAGAAGCAAGGCATCCATGGACCAGCTTATTGCGGACCTCGACGCGCTTAAGGCGCTTTTGCCCGAGGACGGCATCGAGGAACTGTTCCTTGGCGACCGCTGCATACTATGCAAAAAGGAAGATCCGGAGCCGCGTGAATGCTACGCGCTAATGGATCTCGGCAACAAAGAACCCGAGCGCGAGAGCAGGAACTTTTTGGGTATAAAAACGAAGCTTCGCACCGGCTCGCTTCTGCCCGTTCAGCTCTCCTCGTGCGATGCATGCAAAAAGCGCTTTTTGAAGCTCGATTATGTGGTGCCTTTATGGGTGATGGCTGCAGGCGTTTTATCTATAGTTGCGCTGAGCTACCGCCCGTTGCGCGAGGCTTTGGCCGCGTATGGTGCAATCGTGCCGTTTCTCGTGTTTTCGGGCGTAATGCTATTATCATGGGGCATAGGTGCGCTCGTACGCAACAGCCGCATGAAACGCTACAAGAAGCTTACGCACCTTGACGTTATGGAAATACCAAAGCTTAACGAGCTTCGTGAACGCGGCTGGTTTGAAATAAACCCGGGCAGGCGCTACAGCAGGCTTGTGTTCTCAAAAAATCGGCTGAAGCAAGGTATTTATACGGGAAAGATTACCGATTCTGATACGGGGTCACAAAACGTTTGACATCTTATGACCTCGATGCTAAAATACGCATTGTGCGCCCTTTTTATCGGCAAGATAGAAGGAGCGTGCTTCATGGTGTAATGCGCTATTGTTGCGGAAAATGTCCTCTTCAAGGGGTTGCAGAGGATTTTCTTGATATAAAAGGCTAGAATAAGTTTTTAGACGAAAGTAAGATTTTAAAAGGAGATTTCCAATGCCTACCATTAACCAATTGGTTCGCAAGGGCAGGGAACAGGTTCAGTACAAGTCTCATGCACCTATACTGAAGCAGTGCCCGCAGCGCCGCGGCGTTTGTACCGCGGTGCGTACCCTCACCCCTAAAAAGCCGAATTCCGCGCTTCGTAAGATCGCGCGTATCCGCCTCACAGACGGCCTAGAAGGCACGGCGTATATCCCCGGCATCGGCCACAACCTGCAGGAGCACTCCGTTGTGCTTATCCGCGGCGGCCGTGTAAAGGACCTCCCGGGTGTTCGTTACCATATCATCCGCGGCGCGCTTGACGCTGCCGGTGTTGCAAAGCGTATGCAGTCGCGTTCGCTCTACGGCGCGAAGCGCCCGAAGAAGTAAGGGGGAGAAAAGCTATGCCAAGACGTGGATTTATACCTAAGCGTGAAGTGCTTGACGACCCCATTTACGGCGGTAAGGTCGTTACAAAACTCATCAACCAAGTTATGCTCGACGGAAAGCGCGGCAAGGCACAGAATGCCTGCTACGGTGCGTTCGAAATCATCAAGAATAAGACCGGTCGCGATCCGAAGGAAGTCTTCGATCAGGCGCTTAATAACGTTATGCCGGTTCTCGAAGTCAAAGCACGCCGCGTTGGCGGTGCTACCTATCAGGTACCTATCGAGATTCGTCCGGAGCGCCGTCAGACGCTCGGCTTAAGGTGGATCGTGAGCTTCGCGCGCAAACGCGGTGAGCGCACCATGACCGAAAAGCTCGCGGGCGAGCTGATGGACGCGGCGAACTCCGCAGGTTCGGCGTTCAAGAAAAAGGAAGACACCCATAAAATGGCAGAAGCCAACAGGGCATTCGCACATTACAGGTGGTAATAGGGCGAACATGACATTCGTAAAGCAAATTCGACTTACAGCGGAAAGGAGGTTCGGGCATGTTAAGGGATACACCGCTTGAAAAAACAAGAAACATAGGCATCATGGCGCATATCGACGCGGGCAAGACCACGACGACGGAGCGCATATTGTACTACACGGGCAAGATCCACAAGATGGGAGAGGTGCACGAAGGCGCCGCCACTATGGATTTCATGGTGCAGGAACAGGAGCGCGGTATCACCATTGCGTCTGCTGCCACTACGGCTTACTGGCGCAACCACCGCATCAATATCATCGACACGCCCGGGCACGTTGACTTTACCGTTGAGGTCGAGCGATCCTTACGTGTGCTCGACGGTGCGGTTGCGGTTTTCTGCGCCAAAGGCGGCGTGGAGCCCCAGTCCGAAACCGTTTGGAGGCAAGCCACCAAATACGGTGTTCCTCGCATCGCATATGTCAACAAAATGGACATCAACGGTGCTGACTTCTTCAAAGTGGTAACAATGATGAAGGAAAGGCTCGGTGCTAACGCCGTGCCCATTCAGCTTCCCATCGGGAGTGAAAACGAATTCCGCGGCATCATCGACCTCATTCATATGACGGCCGAAGTTTACTACGATGACGAAGGCAACGACGTGCGCGAAGAAGCGATTCCCAGTGATCTTCTTGATAAGGCAAAGGAATATCGCTTGGAGCTCGTGGAGTATGCATCGGAACAGGACGAAGAACTCCTGGTAAAATATCTTGACGGCATAGAGCCTACGCAAGAAGAACTCGTAGCGGCCATCAGAAAGGCCACCATTGCGAACCTTCTCGTGCCCGTATGCTGCGGTACTTCCTACCGTAACAAGGGTGTGCAGGCACTGTTAAATGCCATCATAGATTATCTGCCCTCTCCGCTCGACGTTCCCTCTCCGATTGGCACGAGCCGCGACGGCAGCGTGAGTATTGAGACAAAGCCCGACGACAATGCGCCTTTTGCAGCACTTGCGTTCAAAATCGTGTCTGACCCGTATGTTGGCAGGCTCGCGTTTGTCCGTATCTACAGCGGCACGCTTGTTTCAGGCTCCTATGTGTACAACTCCTCGCGCGAAAAGCGCGAACGCATAGCGCGCATCCTCCTCATCCATGCGGCGAGCCGCACCGAAGTGGACGAAGCGCACGCAGGCGATATCATCGCCGTGGTGGGCTTAAAAGAAACTACCACAGGCGACACGCTCTGTG
>JAEZLG010000068.1 GCA_023435855.1 Bacillota bacterium
CGCAAACAATACTTTGGACATGCTCTTACCTCGTAACTTCTATGGATTTTTTGTAATCATATCACGCGGCAGGATAGGGAGCAAGGGAAACGAAAACTCACACCCCCCGAATACGAACCTCCACTACACGGCCAATTATCTCTGCATCGCCACCGCTTACGAGCATAGGCTCGTAGCGCGTGTTGGCGGGGATGAGCATAAGGCCGTTTTGCACACGTTTTACCTTGCGCAAAAGCACCTCATCGCCTAGGCGCACTACTGCGATGCGGCCGTTTTCAACCGTGGGCTGCATACGTACAAGCACGAGCGAGCCTTCGGGTATGAACTCGCCGATCATGCAGTCGCCTTCCACTTCCATATAAAAATACTCGCCCGCGGCGACATCACCGGCGGGGACGGGAACATATTCGGTAATATTTTCGTCAGCCAAAATGGGAAGCCCGGCGTGTACGCGGCCTACAAGAGGTACGCCTACCGTATCCGTTACCGGCAAAAATGAGGAGGAAACCGTTTTTTGCGGCTTAAACAAGGGTATAACACAGTCCCGACCCATTAAAAAGTCTGCCGAAACGCCAAAAAAGTCGCACAAACGCATTAGCGTATCGGGCGGTATGGAGACGCGTCCGGTTTCGTACTTGCAGATGGCCGCCTTTTGCACCCCGAGCTCGCGCCCAAGCTCATCTTGCGTGATGCCCCGCTCCATACGTATCTCGCGCAAACGGTTCATGAAGTTCTCCTTTGAAGTTTTATCTTAGCAGTTCCTATTGTATCGTAAGAAGAAACATTTTTCAAGAAAAATATCCCATAGTACCGAAAGTGGGATTGACAGTATCCGTACGGGATACTATAATAAAGCCATCAAACAGGAAAAGTGCCGCTTTATAACGAAAACTCCGAGGATTTCCCGGGGAACCGGGTTTCCGAAACGGATACAAAAGAGGTAAGCATATGAATTATTTCGGTTTGTTTTTCAGCTTCATGCTCCCGGGCATTTTTATTGGCGCTATGGCTATTGCCGTAATAAGGCAGGAGGTCATAAGCCGCAAACGCCGCATAGCACGAGAGGTGCGCGAAAGACAGCTTAAAAACGTGCGCAAGCTCTATGTGCATGACTTTCAGGCTTGCGTTGACCGCGCCGCTTAAGCGTAATTTCTAAAACCTAAGGCCGTATTAAGTAAACGCGGTTTATTTAATACGGCCGCTTTTTTTGATGTAAAATCTTCCGTATATAAACTTTTAGCAGCCGCAGGCGACATTGGCAGCAACCGTAGGTAGGAGTGCTTCAGCGCGGCAGGCGGATATGCAAAAAAACCGAAGGGCATTGCTAAAGCGACCGCAGGGAACCTTAGTTATGCCGGAGACGCTTATGGATGTTTATGAAAAGCTGAAAATTCTCACCGACGCCGCAAAATACGACGTCGCCTGCACCTCAAGCGGGGCGGACAGGACCTCGCCGCGCGACGGAATCGGAAGCGCAATGGCAGCAGGCTGCTGCCACAGCTTTTCGGCTGACGGGCGCTGCATTTCCCTTTTAAAAGTGCTTATGACCAACGCTTGCGCGTACGACTGCACATACTGTGTCAACCGTCGCAGCAACGATACGCCTCGCGCCACATTTGAGCCGCGGGAGCTTGCGGAGCTTACTATAGCATTTTATCGACGTAACTATATTGAAGGCCTTTTTTTAAGCTCCGGCGTGCTGAAAAACCCCAACTATACTATTGAGCGCATGTGCGAAGCGCTAAGCATATTGCGTGAGGAGTATAAGTTTTACGGTTATATACACGCAAAAGCCATACCGGGGGCAGACAATACGCTTTTAACATGGCTTGGCTATCTTGCCGACCGTTTGAGCGTTAACATCGAGCTTCCTTCGCAAGAGAGCCTTAAACTTTTAGCTCCGGATAAATCCAAACAAGCGATACTAAAGCCCATGGGCTTTATAAAGTCCGGCATAGAGTCAAACTCCAAAGAGATTACGCGCTATAAGCATGCGCCGAAATTTGCGACCGCAGGGCAGAGCACACAGATGATTGTTGGTGCAACCGCTGAGAGCGATCTGCATATTCTAAACCTCACCGAAGGGCTTTATAAATCCTACCGCCTCAAGCGCGTGTTTTTTTCTGCTTATATTCCGGTTGTTCAAAGTTCGCTTTTGCCTGCACAAGATGTTAAGCCACCGCTTTTGCGCGAGCACCGCTTGTACCAGGCGGATTGGCTTTTACGTTTTTATGGCTTTACTGCCTCGGAAATACTCGACGAAGAGCACCCGAGCTTCAACCGTTATCTCGACCCTAAATGCAATTGGGCCATCAACCACCCGGAGCGTTTTCCCGTGGAGGTTAATAGGGCACCGTATGAGACGCTTCTTCGCGTGCCGGGCATCGGTGTGAAAAGCGCGCAGCGTATCCTTCATGCAAGAAAGGTTTCCACACTCGACTTCTTAGCTTTAAAGCGGCTCGGGGTGGTGTTAAAGCGCGCGCAGTACTTTATCACTTGTGCGGGCAAGCTTCCAAACGGATTTGATACCGCGAAGGACGCGCTTTTGAGCGCACTAATTTGTGAGCAGTCAAAAGGACGCACGGATGAAGCGCTTTTGACGCGCCCGGAGCAGCTTTCGCTATTGGATCATCCATCGCTTAAAAGGGAGGAGCTTTATAAATGCCTGAGCGGAGAACTATAGTTTACGGCTATGACGGCAGCTTTGAAGGCCTCCTTTGCTGTGTGTTTGAAAGCTATGAGAATAAAGAGCTTCCGCTCGACGTGGTTTCTCTTAACGATGGCTTGCCGCTCCTTCTGCCTGTTCGCATGGTGGAAACAGACGAGCAAAAGGCAATGCGCGTACTTCGCGCCATACCGCAAAAGATTGGTCCGGACGCATTTCAACTTGTACGCAATGGTTATTTGACCTGCCACCCTAAGAAAGGCCAACTCGTTTTGGATTTTCTGCGCTTAGGTTTTTTAAAGGGTGGAAGCGTTGTGAATATGCTTGCGGACCAAACCGTGAGTGAGCTTACAAACGCGGTGCGCCACCTTAACAATGAGGCGCATCTTCTTAAGGGATTTGTGCGTTTCAGCGAAGCAAACGGCGCGCTCGTTGCACAAATCGAGCCTAAAAACATCGTTTTGCCGCTTCTTGCACCGCATTTTTCCGCAAGGTTCCGGCGCGAGAATTTTCTCATCCACGATAAGACACATTCGATGGCGCTCATCCATAAACCCGGTACGATGGGCATTGTTCCGGCGGAGCAATATGTAATGCCAAAGCCCGGGCAGGAGGAGCTTCGCTTCCGGGCGCTTTGGCGGCTGTTTTACGATACCATAGAGGTGGAAGGTAGGCACAACCCTCGCACGCGCATGGGGCATATGCCCAAACGCTACTGGCGCTGTATGACGGAATTCGCCCGCTGTGACGGTATCTCAACCGAGCAGAACACTGCGCTTCACGATACGGTTATCGCTGCGCTTGCGGAGCCGAATAAAACAGAGCAATAGTATTAAGAATATAAAAGGATATATATACCTTAACATTGCCCTTTGTTATGCCCCATGATAAAATAGCCGCAATACTATCGGTTTTGGGAGGCTATGCCATGAAGCAAATCGGGAAAAATCGCATTGTTTTTCTTGTACTGGCTGTGCTGGTTCTTTTTTCGGTAATACTTCTGCCCTCAACAGCTTCCGCCAACTCCGCAGCACCTCCGGCAATCCTTGTCATTGCTTTGCATGCACCAAGTAACCTTGTGATGGAGGGCGAGGTAAACGGTGAGTTCGTACCCATGCAATTCAGTTCCGTTGCATGGGAAAGCTACTATAAGCTCCACTATGACGATTATCCCGCTAGCAGTCCGGGAGGCACCATGCCTACGGCGATCCGTGTCACCGCGGGCGGAACATCGAAAACCCTGTCGTTGCCTTATACTGCGAAAACCTATGACGTTGTTTTCACGCGGGATTGCGCCACTATGACACTTACAGAAGGTACACTGCCGCTTCGGAGCGTGCTGCTTGTGGCGCTGCGCGTCGTGCTTACGCTCGTTTTGGAAGGGCTGTTGTTCTACCTGTTCGGCTATCGCGAAAAACGAAGCTGGATCGCCTTTTTTGTGATCAACCTTATTACGCAGGTGGGTTTGAACGCGATGCTTTCCGCAGCGAAAGTCGAAAGCGGCTATGCAATTTTGGGGCTTATCATCCTCGAGATATTTGTGCTCCTCGTAGAGATCCCTGCTTTCCTTATCGCGCTCAAGGAGAAGAAATGGTGGCATCGATTGATCTATGCGCTTGTTGCAAACATACTAAGCCTTCTGGTCGGCGGCGCACTGATACTCACATTGCCCATATGAGTATAAAT
>JAEZLG010000090.1 GCA_023435855.1 Bacillota bacterium
GGTATATTCTGCTGTTCAGCCTTTGGAATCTCGCGTTTCTAATTTTGCTTACGGCACTCGGGTTCCTGTTGTTCTATTGATTGAATTTACATTCTAATTAAGCTCTACAGCAGCTCGGCAATCTGTATCGCATTGGTAGCAGCGCCTTTGCGTACCTGATCGCCGCTGCACCAAAGCGCTATTCCGTTGGCGTTTGCAAGATCGCGGCGTATCCTGCCTACAAATACCAAGTCCTGATCGCTCGTTTCAAGCGGCATAGGATAGCGTTTAAGCGCCTGATCGTCTTCTAGACGGCAGCCCTGAGCGTGTTCTATGGCTGCGCGCACACGGGCGATATCAAGGCGCTCCTCCGTGATAAGCGAGATAGAAATAGAATGAGAACGCCATACGGGCACGCGTACGCAGGTGCATGTCACATTTAACTCAGGCAAGTGCATTATTTTCCTGCCCTCGTTTTGCATCTTCATTTCCTCACTGGTATAGCCGTTTTCGTCAAATCCGCCGATTTGCGGTATGAGGTTAAATGCAATCTGGTATGGGAACACGGTGTTTTCTAATGCCTTCCCCTCTACCCATTGGTGCATCTGATTTTCGAGTTCTTAAGTTCCTCCGGCACCTGCGCCTGAAACACCCTGATAGGTAGACGCGACCATGCTTTTAATGTGTGAAAGGCGGTTGATTGCATTTACCGCAACAAGTGCTATGGTGGTGGAACAGTTCGGGCTTGAAATGATGCCTTTGTGGAGCTTCACATCCTCAGGGTTGATCTCGGGCACCACAAGCGGGACGTCTTTATCCATGCGGAAAGCGTTCGAATTGTCTACAAACACCGCGCCCGCATCGCGTATATATGGCGCAAACACCTTGGCGTGTGCATTCTCTACAGCGCCTAAAACGATATCCGCACCGGAGAAGGAATTCTTATCCCCCTCGCGTACTACTATTTCTTCGCCCCGAAACATCAGTTTTCTGCCCGCGCTCCTGACGGAACCAAGCGCTACAAGCTCTGACACGGGGAAATTCCTTTCCTCAAGCACCTTGAGCATTTCCTGCCCAACGGCACCCGTTACACCTAAGATCGCAACTTTTTTCTGTTTCATAATTGAAAACCTCCTTATCTTACGAAGCTGTCATAGAGTACGCGTATGGTCTTTTCAAAATCGGCGTTTTCTACGCCCACTACAATGCTGATTTCCTCAGGCCCTTGCGCAATCATGCGTATATTGATGTCGCTTTGGCCGATAGTGCAAAATAGCCTTCCCGAAATGCCGGGGCGATACATCATCCTGCGTCCTACCGCTGCCACAAGCGATATGTTTTCCGTGACCTTTACCGAATCCGGTTCCACGCGGGAGCGTATCTCAGAGATTATATCATAGATACAGTTTTTTACCTTTTCGGTGGAAACGACCACGCTAAAGCTGTCGATACCCGATGGGATGTGCTCGATACCCACGCCGTAATGCTCAAATATCTCTACCACGCGCCGCAATACACCCGCGTCACCCGACATATGAGATTTGCAAATGGTGATGATGCTGTAGTTCTTGCGGCCCGAAATGCCCGTGATGAAACGGCGTGCACCCTCTCCGTTTTCTTCGCCGAATTCCTCTTGGATAAGTGTTCCGGGTGCCTCAGGTGCATTGGTGTTTTTGATATTGAGCGGTATCTTTTTTTCGCGCACCGGGAATACCGTTTCCTCGTGCAGAACGTCTGCTCCCATGTAGGAAAGCTCGCGCAGCTCGCTATAGGTGATGCGCTCAATCGATTTAGGATCCTTGACGATGCGAGGGTCGGCCATGAGTATGCCCGAAACATCCGTCCAGTTTTCGTATACGCTCGCATCCACCGCGGCGGCGGCAATTGCGCCTGTGATATCCGAACCGCCGCGCGCCAACACACGGATGCGTCCGTCCGGCATTGCCCCGTAAAAGCCCGGCAGCACGAGACGGTGGTGCTTTAAAAGCGCTTCACACAGGTACTCGTTTGTTTTCTCGTAGTTCACCTTACCATCGTAGTTGAAAAAGAGCCAATCCTTCGCGTCTAAAAACGTAAAACCGAGGTATTCCGCCATAAGCTTTGCGGAAAAATACTCTCCGCGCGAAACAAGGTAGTCGGTTGATATATCGCGGTCCATCTCAGCTCGGAGTGCTGTGAACTCCGCGTCGAGGTCGATTGAAAGATTACAGCCCTCTTTAATATTTTCGTAGCGCTCCGCCACCATAGATAGTATACTTTCATAGGATACACAGTATTTTAGGAGTGCATGGCAAAGGTATAGTAAATCCGTAATCTTATGGTCGTCCTTATGCCGTTTGCCGGGAGCGGATACCACCACAACAGTGCGCGTTTGGTCACTCTCAACGATATTTTTTACCTTTTGAAACTGTTTGGCGTCAGCAAGTGACGATCCTCCGAATTTGACTACTTTAATCATTTTCACTTAACCCCGCAAAAAAGAGCCGCGGGTCTGACTCCCTCAATTTTTTCACAAGCGCATGCATCGCATGGACCGAAACCGGTTTTGTGATGTATGCACGAAATTTCCCCATCCCGATTTGTTCACACATCAAATCGCTAAGCGATTCATGCGGCAGAGCGGCACACGCCCTCACGTAATAGCGGTGCACCGCTGCAGTGTTATTAACATTTAGCGGCAAAAACTCGCTTTTTGGCGGCTTAACAAGGCCGCGGGCAATATCCAATATATCCTGCGCCACGGTTATGCCTGTAGGCATTTTCCCCGCCCCCTGCCCGAAAAAGCTCTGTTTTTTAAGGTGCTTCCCGACAAGGCTCAAAAGGTTATAGTTATCCGGCACATTGGCTTCCTGTGAAGCATCGCTAACAAAAGAAGGTTCCGCATACGCACTCACACAGTTTTGCTCCTTAGCGGCATGAACCGTCAACTTTAAAACCATTTTGCGCGCCTCACCGAATTCGATATCGCAGCGCTCAACAAAGCGTATACCCGCGACATCCATTTCACTTTCGCGAATTACCGTTTGAAACGCCATATTCGCGGAAAGGGCGCATTTTCTTGCGGCATCTAATCCGTCGATATCAGCACCCGGCTCCGCCTCCGCGTATCCGGGCGCCTGTGCTTTCTTTAAAGCTGAGCTAAAATCCATCCCCTTTTGCATAGAAACTAAAATGTAGTTGGACGTGCCATTCATCACGCCGCCTATTTCTATAATATCGTCACAGCGCATGGCGCGTTCGAGATTATATAGCCATTGTATGCCGCCCCCCGCGCAGGCGGTGTGCCTCAAGCATACACTGTTTTTCGCTGCTATATCGTAGAGCTCCCGATAAGAATTGCAGATAAGCTCCTTGTTGGCGCTTACTACATGCTTCCCTGCCTCCATCGCCGAAAGCACATAACTTCTTGCGGGCTCTATACCTCCCATAACCTCCGCTACGATGGCTATTTCGGGGTCGTTTAAAATATCATGAAAGTCCGAGGTGACTTCACTTGCACCGCATGCGCGCACATGCCGCACGAGCACACGCTTTACCTCAACCTCGGGCGAACCTAAAAGCACATCATATGTGCCGCTCCCCACAGTTCCGTAACCCAATAAAGCAATCTTCACTGTAAAATACCTCTTTTGTCCTCATAATAAAAACACTTGTGTTTGTACGGGAAACAATGTATCATATTCGTAAGTGAAAAGCAAGTCGAAATTTGGAGAGGAAAATTTATGCTATATTTCAGCACACGCGACACATCGCTTACGGCAACGGGTTTAGAGGCTGTAGTAAATGGCATCGCACCGAACGGCGGGCTTTACATGCCCGCACACTTCCCGCATCTTCCCGTCGAAAGCCTGTTGTCGCTCGACGCGCTCGGTATCTCTAAAAGGATACTCGGTGCGTATTTTGATGAACTTAGTGAGGCGGAAATAAGCGAACTTATCGATTCTTCCTATGTAGGACGTTTTGAAACGCCCGATTTGACACCTCTTGTGCAATTGAAAGGCGCGTATGTGCTGGAACTTTTCAGAGGACCCACGCAGGCGTTTAAGGACGTGGCGCTTTCTGTACTCCCACATCTGATGACTGCCGCACGCAAAAAGCTCGGTGTCAAAAAAGAAATGCTCATCCTCACCGCTACAAGCGGCGACACGGGAAAAGCCGCTCTTACAGGTTTTTGCGATGTTGTGGGGACGCGCATTGCGGTATACTACCCGGAGGGTGGCGTAAGTCCCGTTCAGCAAAAGCAGATGACAACGCAAAAAGGAAAAAATGTTGCCGTATGCGCCGTGCGTGGCAATTTCGATGACGCGCAAACAGGTGTAAAGGCTAATTTCACAAGCGCACCGGCAAAAGAAAAGCTCGATCAACTCGGCTTCTCGCTTTCAAGCGCGAATTCCATCAACATACGCAGGCGCATCCCGCAGATTATGTACTATTACAAAGCCTATAT
>JAEZLG010000113.1 GCA_023435855.1 Bacillota bacterium
ACTATAAGGTGTATTATCCGCTCGAGTTTTACGCCACCTATTTCACCGTACGCGCGGACGCTTTTGATATTGCTTATGCTTCGGGCGGTGCCGATATGGTGCTAAAGCGCATCAAGGACATGCGCAAAAACGAAAACGAGCTTGAGCAAAAGCAAAAGGATCTCATCACGATCCTTGAGGTGGTATACGAGATGAACCTCAGGGGTATTGAACTTCTCGATGTGGATTTATATAAATCCGCCGCCAAGGAAATTAAAATAGAAAACGGAGCCATTCGCCCGCCGTTTCTCGCGGTTGCCGGGGTTGGCGAAAATGCCGCGGAGGGTATTGCAAAGGCACAAAACGGACACCCCTATGCCTCGATTGAAGAGTTTCGCATGCGCACGCGCGCAAACAGCGCGGTCGTTAAAAATCTATGCGATGTGGGCTGTTTAAACGATCTTCCGGAAACAAACCAGTTGAGTTTGTTTTAAAATAAATTGCCCCCGTAGACCGTAGGCGCGGATAGCATCCGCCTGCGTAAACCACCGGCCGTTGTTATTACCCAACACAGCGGGATGTGGGCATCCCGCCCTACGCTGACTTCTACCGATTGGTCTCATGTTGCATTTATTCCCCAAACATAATGCTTGCTATTTTGGAGACAACTATGGTATAATTCTTGCGTTGACGGCTTCATGCCGAGTTGGTAGCAAAAAGAGTGGGCGTAATCCCACTCTTTCGTTTTGAGCAGGAGGGTTTTTTGCGCACAACCGAAACCGTGGACGCGCTTTTGCGCCCCGAAATCGCCTCTTTGGGCTATGAGCTCGACGAGGTGGAATATAAAAAAGAGCAGGGAAACTGGGTACTCACACTGTACCTCGATTCGGACAAACCCATTACCATCGATGACTGCGAGCGGGTTAGCCGCGCTGTGGAACCCATTTTAGATGCGGCGGACCCCATCGAGCAGGCCTATTATTTAAGCGTTTCTTCCATAGGTCTTGACAGGCCTCTCAAAAAGGATAAGGATTTTTTACGCAATCTCAATAAGCCACTCGACGTCAGGCTTTATGTACCCATCAACAAGAAAAAAGAATATACGGGAACGCTTTTAAGCTTCGACGAGGAAAGCTTCACGCTTCAGGTAAAAGGCGGCGCGGAGCTCACCATCAAGCGCAAAGATGCGTCAAGCGTAAAGCCGCATTTGGATTTTTAAATATTTGATATAAAGCAAGGGAGAGAACACCATGAATGCCGATTTTATCGAGGCGCTCAACCAAATAGAAAAGGACAGAAAGATCAGCAAGGATATTCTTATCGATGCGTTCGAATCCGCTCTGATTGCCGCCTACAAGCGCAATTCCGGCTCGTCGGGCAATGTGCGCGCGGTGGTTGACAGGGATACGGGCGAGGTGCAGATATTTGCCTCCAAAACGGTCGTAGAGATTATGGAAAACCCGCATGTTGAAATTTCCCTTGAAAAGGCGCGTGCTATCAACCACCTCTATGAGGTGGGCGACGTGCTCGAAGAGGAGATAAGCCCCAAGACATTTGGACGCATCGCAGCGCAGACCGCCAAACAGGTGGTTGTACAGCGCATCCGCGAGGCCGAGCGCGGCGTTATTTTCGAGGAATTCGTGGAAAAGGAAAACGAGGTCTTGACGGCCATCGTGCAGCGCGCCGAGAAAAACGGCGTGTACGTAGAGCTTGGCCGTACCGACGGTCTTATCGCCGCCAACGAGACCATCCCGGGCGAGGAATATAACACGAGCGACCGTATTAAGGTGTATGTGCTCGAGGTCAGGAAAACCAACAAGGGCCCGCAGGTGCTTGTTTCGCGTACACACCCGGGGCTTGTGAAGCGCCTCTTTGAGCTTGAAGTACCGGAAATTCAAACGGGCGTTGTGCAGATTAAATCCATCGCTCGCGAAGCAGGCTTCCGCACGAAGGTAGCCGTACATTCAACCGACTCTCAGGTAGATGCCGTAGGCGCGTGCGTCGGCCAAAAAGGTATCCGCGTGGAACGCATCGTAAGTGAACTGCACAACGAAAAAATCGATATCATCGAGTGGGACAGTGACTCTGCCGTATATATCGCCAAGGCATTGAGCCCTGCCCGCGTTTTAATGGTATATATCAACGAAGATGAAAAGGCTGCCAAGGTTATCGTTCCTGACAATCAGCTTTCGCTTGCCATCGGCAAGGAAGGCCAGAACGTGCGCCTCGCGGCGAAGCTGACCGGCTGGAAGATCGACATCAAGAGCCAGTCCCAGGCCGAGCAGGAAGTAGACCTGTACGCTCCCGAGGCTGAACCGGAGCAGGAAATAGACGAGGATAACATCGAGGAGTAACAAACGGCGGAGAATAACGTTAAGAGGATTGCCGATGATACAAAAAAAGGTACCGCTGCGCATGTGCGTGGGGTGCAGGCAGATGCGCCCGAAAAAAGAACTTCTTCGGATTGTACGTACGCCCGAGGGAGAGGTTAAGGCCGACAGGACGGGCCGCGCATCCGGAAGGGGCGCGTACATCTGCAAAAACATAGAATGTTTGGAGAAGGCAAAAAAGATTCGCGCCTTGGAGCGCGCGCTCGAACATGCCGTGGATAGCGAAGTGTTTGAGCGCCTCAAAGAGGAGGTCGCGCTTGCCGACGGATGAAAAGATAAAAAGCGCACTTGGTTTTTCCATGCGCTCGGGAAACCTTCTTGCGGGTGACTTCGCCTGTGAGAATGCCGTAAAAAAGGGCAAAGCAAAGCTTGTGGCGCTCGATACGGACGCATCGATCAAAACCAAGGAAAGGTACACGGCTCTTTGTGAAAGGGCAAATATACCGCTCGTGCTCGTTTCGGGCATGGGGGAAGCGGTCGGGAAGCCCGGCCGTATGATAGCAGCGGTCACGGACGCATCATTCGCGCGGATGGTCGGCGAAGCTTATGTTAATATGCACGGGGGTAATGATTGAATGGCAAAAGTCAAGGTCAACGATTTCGCAAAGGAGCTTGAGGCGCAGGCCGCAGAGCTATTTGAGCGCATAAAGAAAACGCAGGGCGACGTAAGCGATGCGCTTCAAAACGTGCGCCGCGCCGAAGGAAAGCTCAAGGAAAAGGAGGAGGTCGAGCGCAAGGAGCGCATCGAGCGCGAGAGAAAAGAGCGCTTGATGGAGGTCCTCAATTCCGACGTAGACCTTGCCTTCCATGTGGGAGCGCACGATCATGACGAAGCGGAGGAAAAGCCTGCCGCTAAAAAGATTGATAAAAAGGCAGAACCTAAGGTTGAGCAAGCGGAAGCACCTGTTATTAAGGCGGAGGAAGTACCTGTCGCCAAAAAGGCAGAACCTAAGGCTGAGCCTAAGATAGAGCAAAAAGTAGAGGAAGCAGCACCCGTAAAGGCGGAACCCGCAGCAGCGGAGGTGCAAAAGCCAAAGGCCGTAGAGCCCGAGGCTGAAGCGAAGCCGGAGACGGAAAAGAGCGCTGCGCCCGGCGGCTACCAGGCACACCGCATAGATACACCCGTACAGGGAGGACAGAATGCACCGCGAGGCCAATATGGCCAACAAGGTGGTTACCAGCAGCGTCCGCAGGGTCAGGGCCAACAGGGCGGCTACCAGCAGCGTCCGCAGGGTCAAGGCCAACAGGGCGGCTACCAGCAGCGTCCGCAGGGCCAGGGCCAGCAGGGCGGCTATCAGCAGCGTCCGCAGGGTCAAGGCCAGCAGGGCGGCTACCAACCGCGTCCGCAGGGCCAAGGCCAACAGGGTGGTTACCAGCAGCGTCCGCAGGGCCAGGGCCAGCAGGGCGGCTATCAGCCGCGTCCGCAGGGCCAGTACGGCCAGGCAGGGCAAACCGGCGGCTATCAGCAACGCCCGCAGGGCCAAGGCCAACAGGGCGGTTATCAGCCGCGTCCGCAAGGCCAATATGGCCAACAAGGCGGTTACCAGCAGCGTCCGCAGGGACAGTATGGCCAACAAGGCGGCTACCAGCAGCGCCCGCAGGGAACAGGCGGCTACCAGCAGCGTCCGCAAGGCCAATTTGGCCAGGGCGGTGGATATCAGCAAAGGCAGGGCGGCTATTCTCAGGGCGGTTATCAGCAGAGACAAGGCGGCTTCTCGCAGGGTGGCTTCGATAAGGATAAAGACAGCAAGCCCGGTTTTGACAGGCAACGTCCGCAGCAAAGCCGTACAGGTGCTCCCCGCGGCGGCGCAGGTGCCATTACACCCGTGCAGACCAAGGAGCGCGTGAGCAATTACGACCCCTCAAAGGGTGCGTATCAACGCACACGCGACGAGGAGCGCAAGGCCAAAAACAAAAAGACCATCCTTAGGGAGTCGGCACCCGCCGTACCCGGCAGGACGGCAAACTGGGATGACGACACGGCAGGCACCCGCAGGAGCGCTAGGCGTAAAATCCAGGCACCTGTGAAGAGGCCGGAACCCGTCGTTATCGAAAAGGCGGTTATGACAACGGAAACCATTACGGTAAAGGATTTGTCCGAAAAGATCGGCAAGCCCGCAGCGGAGATCATCAAGAAGCTTTTCAAGATGGGTGTATTGGCGACCATCAACCAAGATCTCGATTACGATACCTGCGCGCTTGTAGCGGCGGACTATAACATAGAGCTCGAATACCAGCTCACAAAGACATTTGAAGACGTTTTGCAGGAGAGCAGCGACGAAACGGATGATAAGGAAAACCTCATTGTCCGCCCGCCGGTCATCACCATCATGGGCCACGTCGACCACGGCAAAACCTCGCTTTTGGATGCTATTCGACACACCGAAGTCGCCGAGGGCGAAGCGGGCGGCATTACACAGCATATAGGCGCGTACACGGTCACGAGAAACGGAAGGCAGATTACCTTCATCGATACCCCGGGCCATGAAGCGTTTACCGCCATGCGCTCGCGCGGCGCACAGGTGACGGATATCGTTATCCTAGTCGTAGCGGCGGACGACGGTATCAAACCGCAGACGGTGGAAGCAATCAACCACGCCAAGGCGGCGGAGGTACCTATTGTAGTCGCCATTAATAAGATCGACCGCCCCGGTGCAGATCCGGAGAGCGTAAAGCAGCAGCTTACCGAGCACGGCCTTGTTTCTGAGGAATGGGGCGGCGATACCATTTGCGTGCCCGTCAGCGCCAAAACGGGCGAAAACCTCAACTCGCTTCTTGAAATGGTGCTTCTGCTTGCCGACGTGAAGGAACTTAAGGCCAACCCCGATCGCATGGCACGCGGCACCATCATCGAAGCCGAACTCGACAAGGGTCGCGGCCCCGTCGCAACGGTACTCGTGCAAAACGGCACCCTCAAGATCGGCGATCCCATCGTCGCGGGCACGGCTTACGGCCGCGTACGCGCCATGATGGACGATAAGGGCAGGCGCGTAACGACCGCAGGCCCGAGCCAGCCCGTAGAGGTACTTGGCTTCTCCGAAGTGCCGGCAGCCGGCGATATGATGAACGTTTCCGAGATCGACAAGCTCTCGCGCAACGTCGCGGAGGAGCGCCGCGTCAAGCAGAAGACCGAGCAGCTTAAAAACTTCTCCAAGGTCACGCTGGACGATCTGTTCAGCCAGATCGAGGAGGGTCAGGTAAAAGACCTCAACATCATCGTAAAGGCCGACGTGCAGGGCAGCGCTGAGGCGGTGAAGACGGCGCTCGAAAAGCTCAGCAAAGAAGAGGTCCGCGTGCGCTGCATCCACAGCGGCGTAGGTGCCATCACGGGTTCGGATATCATGTTCGCCTCTGCGTCAAACGCCATCATCATTGGCTTTAACGTGCGTCCGGACGCGCAAGCGCGCGCTACCATGGACCGAGAAAAAGTAGATGTACGCTTCTACGATATCATCTACAAGGCCACCGAGGATGTGGAGCGTGCCATGAAGGGCATGTTCAAGCCCGTATACAAGGAAGTGGAGCTTGGCCGCGCATCGGTCCGCAACACCTTCAAGGTCACAGGCGTAGGCACCATAGCAGGTTCCTATGTGCAAGACGGCAAGGTCGCGAGAAACGCGCAAGCGCGCGTTGTGCGCGACGGCGTTGTGGTATTCGACGGCAAAATCGGCTCCCTCAAACGCTTTAAGGATGATGCCCGCGAAGTGGCTGCCGGCTACGAGTGCGGCATAGGCTTTGATAACTTCAACGACATTAAAGAAGGCGACGTTATTGAGGCTTATTTGATGGAGGAAGTGAAACGCTGACGCGTTTTCGCGGTAATGGCTGCGGCCATTTCCGCGAGGTCGCTGCGGCGGGTTTCACACGGTTTGCCTAAAATGCTGCGCATTTCCGGGCGGCAAACTGTGAGATGAAAGAAATCCTCCGGATTTCAATCCGTTTTGACGCGCATGTCGTCAAAGCCGGAAGAAAATTAAGGGGCTGTGGCCCCTTAATAATCCCCGGATGTATGTACCCGGTGTAGGGGCGGATAGTATCCGCCCGTAAACCCAACGATACATTGTAGGGCGGGATGATTTCATCGCGCCGTGTAACAACGACCAGCGACCCCGGAAAGGAACCACTATGTCGGTCAGATATCAACGGCTTGGCGAGGAGCTTAAAAAGACCATCAGCGAGATCGTGCGAGATCTTCGCGATCCGCGCGTAACGGACATGGTCACCATCATGAACGTGGAGGTCACCAATGACGTCAAATGGGCTAAGGTACGGGTGAGTGTGTACGACAGCAACGAGCAGGCACGGGCGGACGCCGTAAGTGCTCTAAACAGCGCGAGCGGTTTTATAACCCGTGAAATCGGCAGACGCATGGAAATAAGGCGCTTGCCGCAGCTCAAATTCGTGCTCGATAATTCCATTGAATACAGCGTCCATATTTCTCAGATTATTGCGGGGTTTCATATTCCCGAGAACGGGGAGAAGGATGATGGGGAATCCGATTGAACAGGCTGCGGAGTTTATCCGCGAGAACGACGGCTTTACACTAATCGCACATATTTCGCCTGATGGTGATACTTTGGGCTCCTCGCTGGCGCTTTATGGCGTCCTTCGTGAGCTTAATAAGCATGCGCAGGTGGTTTGCGACAACCGTGTGCCGTCAAACTACGCTTTTTTGCCGTACGTAAGCGAAATACTTACACCCGATAAGGCCAAAGCATTCCCATACGCTATCAGCGTGGACTGTGCGGATGCACAAAGAATGGGCAAGGCTTCGGCACTTTTTGACGCAGCGGTCGATTCCGTCAACATCGACCACCATGTAACAAACACCACCTATGCGCACCTCAACATCGTGGACGGTAGTGCTGCAGCTACGGGAGAGATTATCTACAAGCTTGCGATGGCACTTGTACCGCGTTTGTCGGAGCCTGTTTCCATTTGCCTGTATACAGCACTTCTTACAGATACGGGAAGCTTTGCCTACTCTAACACCACACCCGAGACCCTGCGCATCGCGGCGGATATTTTAGAGAGCGGCATTGATACTTATGAGATCAATCGCCTTATATACCGCACCGTATCGTACCATAAGATGAAGCTTTTAGGCCGCGCGATCAACAACATGGAGCTTCTTTTTGACGGAAAGCTTGGTATTACGGCCGTGACGCTCGATGAGATGCGCGAGCTCGGCGCAACCGAGGAGGACACCGAAGGTGTTATCGACTCCGTGCGGGATGTGGAAAGAGTAGAGGTCGCTGTGATGCTTCGTGAAGTAGAGAAGGATGTATTTAAGGCGAGCCTCCGCTCTAAACGCTATGCGGACGTAAGCAAAATATCGCGCGAGAAGGGCGGCGGCGGGCATACATTTGCCGCCGGGTATACCGTGCACGGCATGCTCAAAGAAGTCTATGCCGAAGCGGTAAAACTCGCTCAAAGGACATTGGAGGATCCGGCTTGGAGGGTGTCGTAAACGTATTGAAACCACCCGGCATGACATCGAGCGACGTCGTGACGGATATTCGGCATATATTTTCCATGAAACGTGTAGGCCATACGGGAACGCTCGATCCGGGTGCGGCAGGAGTACTGCCTGTTTGCCTAGGTCGTGCCACAAGGCTTTTCGACCGTCTCACAGATAAGAAAAAGGAATACATAGCTGAGATTACTTTCGGCACGGAAACGGATACGCAGGACGCCTACGGCGCGGTCGTGCGTCACTTAGACGTGCAAGTGCATAAAGAAGCGCTTATAAATATACTCCCGCGCTTTGTCGGCGAGCAAATGCAGACCGTGCCGAAGTACGCAGCGGTACGCGTCAACGGTACGCCTATGTACAAGCTTGCGCGCTCAGGGGAAGAGGTAGAGCAAAAAAAACGTCCGATCACCGTACACGAGCTTACGCTTTTGCATCAGACGGGGGAAAACAGTTATCTCCTTCGTGTTTCATGCTCGCGCGGCACCTATGTAAGGGCGCTTTGCAGTGACATTGGGGCAGAGCTCAATACCTGCGCACATCTTTCGTTTCTTTTGCGCACGAATTCGGGGATGTTTACGCTTGAAAATGCGTATACGCTTGAGGAGCTACGTGCTATGAAGGAAAGCGGCGAGCTTTTATCCGCCGTTATTCCCGTTGACAAAGCGCTTCATGATATGCCGGAGCTGCACCTTGGGGATTTGAGCGAGCGCGAAAAGAGACTGTTGTTAAACGGCGCAAGTATAGAGCGAGGCGAGGAGTTTCGAATGGGCGAAACCGTCAAAGTTTACCTCGACGGCCGCTTTATAACCTTAGGCGAGCGTGGGCAAGACGGATTTCATTGTACGGTGTTTTTTACCGGGGAGGAGTCCGATGGAGCATAGCCGTACGCACGAAATGAACCATAGTAGTAAGCAAAAAAGCGTTGTGGCTCTCGGCATGTTCGATGGTGTGCATGCAGGCCACAGGCAGCTTTTAAGTACCGCCGCGGTGCTGGCAAAAAATGAAGGGCTCCGCTTCGTCGTATATACGTTCAAAAACCACCCGCTGTCGGTGTTCCAAAAATCCCCTAAGCTTTTGTGCAGCTTTTCCGAGCGCGTAAAGCTTCTTTATTCGTTTGGCGCAAACCATGTGGAGGCGGATGATTTTACTTTAGAGCTGGCTGCGACCGCACCGGAGGCTTTTGTTAAGTCGCTTTACGAGCGGTTTAACATAAAATATGCGGTAGCGGGGTTCAACTATTCGTTTGGGAAAAACGGGGCGGGCAACACAGCACTCCTAAAAGAGCTCGGGGAAAAGTTCAGCTTTAAAACCTGCGAGGTGGAGCCGTATCTCTTTGAAGGAAAGCCCGTTTCGAGCACGCGTATACGCATGCTTTTACAAGAGGGTAACATATCTGCTTCAAACGCCATGCTGGAGCGTGAATATTCGCTTTCGGGCACGGTTATAAGAAACCGTCGCATTGGAAATACCATAGGTTTTCCAACCGCAAACCTGGGCGGTATTGACG
>JAEZLG010000086.1 GCA_023435855.1 Bacillota bacterium
GTTGTAAAGTGATAATTGGCAATCTTAGGACGGGCGCTTGTGAGTACGGATAGTATCGTAGATTTTCCGACATTCGGAAGCGCGATAAGCCCTACGTCTGCAATCGTTTTTAATTCGAACTCCACCTCATGCTCGAGCGTCTTTTGCCCGGGCTGCGAATAGCGCGGCGCCTGCCTTGTCGGCGTTGCAAAATGCGCATTGCCTTTACCGCCTCTGCCGCCGTGAAGTACGATTTTCCTTTTGTCGGGCACATTAAGATCCGCCACGATACGGCCGGTTTGGATGTCGCGCACGAGCGTGCCCACTGGCACCATGATAACCATATCCGTGCCTGATTTGCCGCTAGATAGCCGGGCGCTTCCGCCTTCGCCGTTTTGCGCAAAGAAATGGCGGCTGTATTTAAAATCCAGGAGTGTACTCATGTTACGATCGGCCGCAAATATGACGTTACCGCCCTTGCCGCCGTTGCCTCCATCGGGACCACCCTTGGCGACATACTTTTCGCGGTGGAAGGAAACGCTTCCGTCCCCGCCATCGCCTGATTTGATAATTATTTTTGCTTTATCTACGTATTGCATCTATTCCGTCTTTCCGCTTACATAGTAAGCGCAGCATTCGCGTATGGTACATATATCGCATTTGGGGTTTCGTGCTGTACAGACACGCCGCCCGTGAAAAATCAAGTAATGGTGTGCGATAGTCCATTGTTCCTTTTTGATTGCTTCCATAAGCTGCTTTTCTGTATTGAGCACATCTTTTGCACTCGCAAAGCCGATGCGGTTTGCCACGCGGAACACATGCGTATCAACCGCTATAGCGGGTACTTGAAACGCATTTGAAATAACCACGTTGGCGGTCTTTCTTCCGACACCCGGAAGTGTCATGAGCGTGTCACGGTCTTGCGGCACCAAACCGCCATATTGCTCCGTAAGTATCCTGCACGTTTCAAGGATGTGCTTTGCCTTGGTTTTATATAAGCCGCAACCCTTGATGTAAGGTGTAAGCTCGTCCTCCTTTAGAACAGCAAACGCCTGCGGTGTTTTGTATACGGAAAACAACACCTTCGTGCACTTGTTCACCTGCTTGTCCGTACACTGCGCGCTGAGCATTGTCGCAATCAACAACTCAAAAGCGTTCGTAAAATCAAGTTGCGGTGCAGCATCAGGATAGGTTTGCGCCAGCAAATCAAGCGCTCTATTTAGTCTTTCCTTTTTTTTCTTGGCGCTTTCCTTCATGCCGTCCTCGCCTTAAAAAATTACGCCATATCCCAAAATATGCGCAATTCATTATATACGCTCAAATACAAGCGCGCAAGAGCACTTAACGGATGAAGTGTCGGTTATTAAGGCCCAATACATTTGCGAGAGCCGCATGATGTAGCAGGCCGAAAAAACCGCCATAGGCTCGGTTAACGACGAATTACTTTTTCCCCATCATGCTGCCGAGCATTTGTGCCATAAGCATGGGATCCATTTTCCCCTTGCTGCCCTGCATGCCGCCAAACGCATTCATCATCTGCATCATCTGCATAAGGTTGTTGTTTCCCATTCCTGCAAAATTCGGCATGCCATTTACGTTAACGTTACCGAAATTGGGCATAGGTTGCTGCGAATACCCCGTATCCCGCGGTTCGTTATTCGGCTCAAAATGCCGCTGCTCCTGGTGCATCGGAAGCTGTATCCCAAGCTGCTGCGCAATATGCGCGCGCTCTGCAGGTGCGATAAAAGGTTCCATCGCAATAAGGTACTGCCGCGCGCGCTCTACACCCTGCTCGGCACGTATCCTCCTACCCATTATAAGCGCGGGCGAATCATGATGACCCGTATTGTTGCCGCCGCCACCGCCCTGCCTAGGCGGCACGGTGTTTGGCGCGATCCTCTGCATAGATCTTCCCCCGTTCGATTACTATTGTATTGTATGCAGCTTACGCATTTCATGAACCGATGCACAATAAGTGCGGCTGTTCCAATTCCTTAAAACGCCGCATAGAAATGATACGGAGGTGGTCGAGAAATGAAACGAAGCTTGAAGGGCAGCAAAACAGGCGGCACGCAAAGGCCCCCGGTAGATTATGAGGAGGCCGTTCGCATGGCACAGAACATGGATCAGGGTACAATGAACACCATACAGGACACCGTAAATAAGTATAGCGGTAAAAGCCAAAGTGAACTTTTGCGGGAGCTTAAAAACTACAAAAAATCCGGTGGCATGAACGATCAGGAACTTGACAACGTTGCACAGCGGCTCATACCGATGCTTAGCCCCGAACAGCAGCGAAGGCTGTTCGACGTCATGGGCGAACTGAAAAAATAAAAAGGAGCTGTTTCGGAATACGCTCTGAAACAGCCCCTTTTTTAAACATTCTTATTCCAGAAAATCCCGCAGCTTCTTGCTTCTCGACGGGTGGCGAAGCTTGCGGAGCGCTTTAGCCTCGATTTGGCGGATACGCTCGCGGGTTACGTTGAATTCCCGACCGACCTCCTCGAGCGTGCGTGCCTTGCCGTCGTCCAATCCGAAACGAAGCCTTAGTACCTTTTCTTCACGCGGGGTAAGCGTATCGAGCACTTCCATGAGCTGCTCTTTTAAAAGCATGAACGCTGCCACCTCAGCGGGTGCCGGTGCGTCGTCGTCAGGAATGAAATCGCCAAGATGGCTATCTTCCTCCTCGCCGATTGGCGTTTCAAGCGAAACAGGTTCCTGCGCGACCTTGATAATCTCGCGGACCTTATCCTCGCTGATTCCCATTTCACGTGCAATCTCATCAGGCCGCGGTTCACGGCCGTACTCCTGCAGAAGTTGGCGATTCACGCGGATAAGCTTGTTGATGGTTTCTACCATATGCACGGGTATACGTATGGTACGTGCCTGGTCGGCAATCGCGCGGGTTATAGCTTGCCTAATCCACCATGTGGCATAGGTGGAAAATTTGTAGCCCTTGCGGTAGTCGAACTTCTCCACGGCTTTTATCAAACCGAGATTACCCTCTTGAATAAGGTCTAAAAACAGCATGCCGCGGCCTACATAACGCTTTGCAACCGACACCACGAGCCTAAGATTTGCCTCCGCAAGCTGCCGCTTGGCATTTTGATCCCCGTCTGCCATGCGCTGTGCTATTTCGATTTCTTCCTGCGCGTTTAAAAGCGGCACCTTACCGATTTCCTTCAAATACATGCGCACAGGATCGTCGATAGCGACACCGTCGTCGGGCGTTGCCGCGCTTTCAACCTCCGCAAGATCATCGGCAATTTCGTCGTTGATATCGATATCCTCCACGACATCGATATTGAGCGCCTCAAACTTGTCGTAGATGCGTTCAATCTGCTCAGTATCGAGTTCGAGCTCGTCCAGAGTGTCCATAACCTCCTTATAGGTCAGTACACCCTTGCTTTTACCCTGTTCCAGAAGGTCGTCTATTTTTTTTGCTTGGGGTTCCTTGTTTTCCAAAGCTGCCCCTCCTCATTTTTTGTATTCTTACAGCTGCGCTATGCACGCAACCCCTTGAGTTTCATTTGCAGGCGTTTTGCTTCTTCAAGAGCCTCCGTACCCGCTAAACCGCTCATATAGCCGGCATTGAGCTCGTTGATGCGCTCTTTAAGCATCTCTGCGTTAAGCTGCGCAATGCAGTCGAGTGCGGTTCTCGTGGGCTCTACGAGTGCTTGCTCCGCCTCCATCGCCGCCATAACGGCTTCGGCTGTTTCCGGCCCACACTTAGCTACCATCAGCTCGAGCTTGGGATCATCGCTTTCCATATAGGCGACAAGAAGCTCGTCTGCAAACCTTTGCTCCTCCGGTACAGAGAAGCTAATGTTTTCTTTCGCCATTTTCTCTGCTGCGAGAAAGGCCGCTTCTTTTGAGTTTATCATCGCCGAGAGGAGCATCCGCTCCATTTTCCTGCGTTTTCCTTGATTTTCCTCGGTTTTTTTACTTCTAGTATTCCGATTTTTACCAATGCTATTCTGCTGCGGGGCACCTGCTAAAGAGCATTGTGCCTTGACGGAATTAAGATTCAAGCCGGTTTTTCGCGCAATGAGCGGAGCATAGCGCTCTCGTTCGACCGGTTCGAGCGTACCGACGAACGCGCATGCCTTTTTTGCATAACCCTCGCGCCCATCTTCCAGGCTAAAATCAAATTCCTTTGCCATGTGCTCGAGCTTAAACTGATTGAGCGTCATGGCCGAGTCTCTAAGGGAAAGAAACGCGTCACGGCCGAATTTTCGTATGTAATCGTCCGGGTCTAGTTCGTCGGGTACTGCCATGATCTTTACGTCAAGACCCTCCCCTGCGAGGATGTCCATGCCGCGAATGGTAGCGTTCTGACCTGCCGCATCGCCGTCGTAGCAAACATACACCTTTTGCACATACCGCTTGATGAGCCGCGCCTGCTGTACCGTTAGTGCTGTGCCAAGCGAAGCCACGGTGTTTTCGACCCCTCCCTTATAAAGGCTTATCACGTCCATATACCCTTCGACCATGATAAGATCAGCTATCTGTTTCCCCTTTTGCAGATTGAGCGCATAGAGGTTCTGCCGTTTGTTGTAAATGGGTGTATCGCCCGTATTGATATATTTCGGGGTCTCATTTTTCATGGTGCGCGCACCAAATGCGATTACACGTCCGTTGGTGGCGATAATAGGAAATACCACACGGTCGCGGTATGCATCGTAGCAGGATGCGTTTTTCCCCTGCACAGCAAGCCCCGCGCTTATAAGCTCCTCCTCGGTAAAACCCTTGAGCATCAAATATGGCTTAAGGTTTTCCCATCCTGCGGGTGCATATCCCAGGCCAAACTTTTTCACCGTTGCGCGGTCGATGCCGCGCTTTAGCAGATAGTTTCGGGCTTCAACGCCATTAGGCCCGATAAGCTCTTTGTGGTAATACCGCGCCGCCTCCACACAGGCAGCATAAAGCCTTTCCTTATGTGCGCGCTCCTTTCGAAGCTTTTCGTCATTGACCTCCGCAGGAAGCTCCATGTTGGCACGCTGCGCGAGAAATTTTACCGCCTCCCCGTAAGGCAGCTTTTCGGATTCCATCACGAATTGTATCGCGCTCCCGCCTGCGTGGCATCCGAAACAGTAATAAAGCTGCTTGTCCGCATCCACCGAGAAAGAAGGCGTTTTTTCGTTATGGAATGGGCAGCACCCCCACATTCGTCTTCCCTTTGGCTTTAAGGATACGTATTCGGATACGAGGGAAACGATATCGCTCTTACTCAGCAGCTCCGTCATCCATGCATCCGGAAACAAAGCCATGAACGCCCCCTCCTTCCGCAAGTGTTGCTTGTTCGACGCACAGAGCAAAAAATCCTTTTTCGGACAAAAATCTTTACGAAATATATAAGATTTTCTCTAAATAACAGTCATTGCCATTCCGAAGGTACGAATAACCTTTGATATTCTTTGATGGCGTAACGATCCGTCATGCAGGCAATATAATCTGCGGCTACGCGCGCTTCCCCATCCGACTCAATATTCTTGGCAAATTCATCGGGCAAAAGCTCTAAATGGTCTTTATAATAATGATAAAGCTGCTCAATTACATGCATTCCTTTACCTTCCTCGCGTTTCGCTGCAGGGTTTAAATATACTTTATCAAACATAAAACAACGTAAAACTTCAAACTCTCGGTCTATCGCTTCGCTCATTTTCACATACGGCTTATCGAAACTGACGGAAAGTACATCGAGGATCATCGTGTTAATGCGCTTGCCGTGCGTATCACCTAAAAG
>JAEZLG010000201.1 GCA_023435855.1 Bacillota bacterium
TTTACGGCTTCGCCTTGTTTGCCGAAGAACGCCGCATGGCCAAGCTTTAAAAACGACACGGCCGTAAAGAATGCACCGAGGAGCGCCACGATATAAAATATAGTACCGCTTTCAAGTGCTGCGTCAAATACGAGCTCCTTAGAGTAAAATCCGTTCGTCAGAGGGAAGCCCGCAATGGACGCCGCCGCTATGAGGAAGCTCACCATGGTAATAGGCATTTTTTTAGCTAGCCCACCGAGCACGTGGAGGTCGGTCGTACCCGTCTGCTTTTCCACCGAACCCGATGTGAAAAACAGCAGGCACTTATATGCCGCATGGTTGAGCATGTGAAATACACCGCCGATAAGCCCTACGGGCAGCGCCGTACCGATGCCAAGCATCATGTAGCCAACCTGGCTTATCGCGTGGTAGGAAAGAAGCTTTTTAAAGTCCTTTTGAATGAGCGCCATCATCACCGCAAACAAGATTGTACATACGCCGATGGTCATAAGCACTGTGCTCATCGCTGAGCCGTGGCTGAAATCGAACAAATCCGTGCAGATTCTTGTGAGAAGGTAAATACCCAAAAGCTTTTCAAGCGCGCCGGGCAAAAACGGCAAAAACGGCATGGGCGCGTCTTTTGCCGCGTCGGGTATCCATGTATGGAATGGCATGGAGCCGGCTTTTGAAATAGCACCGATCATGAGAAGCACAAACGCAGCTGCACCTAGGCCTTCGACAGGCAGTTTATGTATATCGCTTATGGAAAGCGTACCCGCCAAATAGCCGGCCATGCCGATGCCGAGCATCATGCAAAGGTCGCCTACGCCCGCGATGATGACCGCCTTGACGGAGGTCTTAAAGCTTTCCTTGCCGCCTAAATAAATCATCCCAAACATGGTACCTAAGATTGCCTCCCAGAAGAACAGCATCACAAGGAGGTTGTCCGCAAGCACCGCACCGTTGACGAGTGCAATTGTTAGGAGCATGTAGGCGTAAAACTGTTTTTTATAATCCTTTTTCCATGCAAATGCCGCGGTGTGACGCGCTATAAGGAAGGAAAGCCCCGCTGCCGCAAGCAATATAAAGCCGTTAAACTGGTAAATCCTTAAGGAAAAGTTGATGCCAAACCCAATCCATTCACGCTCAAAGCTGACAGATGTGCCGTAGAGCATAATGCATAGTGCAAGGTTTACGCTAAAGCCCAAGATTAAGAATATGGTGTGCCAAAGCTTTGCTTTTTTGGGCATAAGAAGCGTAACGCCTGCAAGAACCGCCGGTATCAGTATGACCGCAAACATCAAACCTTGGTAGAACGTTTCGTTCATCGTATCACCTCCGCCATCTGCTGTACGGCCGAAACGGCCATCGAAGCGGGGTAGCTGATGAAAAACCCGCTGATCAGAGACAGCACCGCCATTAAGCCTACCGAGGCCACCATAATGGGCGAGCCTTCTTTAGGCATATGCTCCATTTTGGGTTCCCCGAAGAACACCTTAACAAACACGCGCAGCAAATAAATAACCGTCATCACAGCGCCGAGCAGGAACACCGCGGCAATCCACGGATGACCGGCCTCCACAGCACCGTTTACCACCATGTATTTGCTGAAGAACCCGCCAAACGGAGGTATGCCCATTACGCTGAGCGCACAGAGTAGAAACGACGCTGCCGTAACGGGCATGGTCTTGTAGAGCCCACCAAGTTTTGTAATGTCCTTAGTATGGCAGCTATGCTCCACGATGCCTGCACACAAAAACAGACCGCCCTTAGAAATACCGTGCATGAGTATGTATAGAAGTCCTCCCGCTGCGGCAAGCTCGCCGCCAACCGAAAGGCCCAAGAATATAAAGCCTATCTGGCTCACCGTGGAATATGCGATGATCCGCTTTATATCGTTTTCCGCTATGGCAGCACCCGCAGATATTATGGCGCTCACCGCTGCGATTATAGGCACAGCCGTGTGCCAGAACATCTCCATATTAAAGGTGACAAGGAACAGCCGCGCAAACGCGTATACGCCGATTTTCACAAGCACCGCTGCGTGTAAAAGGGCCGTGACAGGTGTTGGTGCGATACCTGCATCCGCAATCCACGAATGGAGCGGGAGTGTTGCGGATTTTGAGAGTATGCCGCAGAGTATGAGTGCAACCGCCGCATCCGACACCGCCTTGCCGCGAAGCGCGATAAGATCCGTTGTGCCGTATTGTACGTAGATCATGATAAAACCGGCCAGCATTACAAGAGCGCCTGCGCCTGTAATGAGAAATGCCTTGTTGGCGCGGCGGACGTATTCTTCCTCGCGGAAAAACCCGATAAGCCTCCAGCAGCAAAACGCTGATATCTCCCAGAAGAGGTACAAGAATACGAGGCTCGTGGTGAGCGTAATACCCATCATAGCCCCGAGAAAAAGCACCACCATAAGATAATACTCGTTTTGGTGTTCGAAATGCGACATGTAACCATAGGAGTATACAATGATGACAAGTCCTAAGAACGACGCCGTACATGCCATAAATAGTGCAAGCCCGTCTGCAACAAAACCGAAATTAAGCCCGAGCGGCAGCTCGTAGTTAAACGAATACGGCGTACCGTTAAGAGCCGCAGGGATGCAAATAAGGCAAAGCACAAACGGCACCAAAACAAACACGAGCGCAAGCGCGTTTCTCAGATGCTTATGTACCTTCCCCGCAAGCGGCAGCAGAAATGCGCCGATTAAGGGGATGAAAACAATCAGCGACACCAGGGTAATACTATCCATTCTTTAGCCCCCACCAATAAATGTTGAAGCGACGCGAAAAGACGGAACGGTCGTTTGTCCCGCCCGATTTTGCGCGGCGCATACGATTGATAAAAAATGAACAATTCTGTATTTTTATTTTCCCACCCGTTCATGGGACATACCATCTCAGCCTTGCAGGAAAAACCTGCAAACCCGATGGCTTTCACATGAAATTATATAGCTTTCACGCGCATGCGTCAATGCTTGCAGATGATATATCTTTATTTTGGTTCTGCGTTATGTTTGTATTTTTATTCACAATGTTTCATATACCCCTATCCCTTGCATGCCCGTTGATGCGCGCTTATAATGTAGAAAAAGCAGCAGCGCACATGCTAAGAAAGGACGCGGAACTTGCACGAACTCTCCCTCACCCAAAGGATTGTCCATATCGTATTGAACGAAGCGAAAAAGGAAAACGCCTCTCGCGTTTTGAAGGTGACGCTTGCTGTAGGGGAGGACAGCGGCATCGTGCCCGACTGTGTACAGAATTATTTCGACCTTCTCACGGAAGGTACAATGGCGCATGGCGCTAAAATTGAGGCGAACAGTATTCGCTCCACGCTGTACTGCGAGAACTGCAAAAAAGAATTTGAGCGCGCGCGCTTTTCCTTCTCCTGTCCTGACTGCGGTGCAGAGGGAACGCCGACCAAAAATGGAAACGCGTGTTACGTAGAAAGCATAGAACTGGAAACATGAACGAAGCAAACGATGTACTTAAGGCAACCATCCGCATCACGGGCATCGTGCAGGGCGTGGGATTTCGCCCGTTCGTGGCACGTCTGGCGGAGGAGTATAAACTCCGCGGCTTTGTAAAAAACCAAAGCGGCCATGTGCTCATTGAAGCGGTCGGAAGTAAACAAGCGCTCGACAGTTTTTACCGCGACCTAAGCGAACGCAGTCCGGCAGGCAGCTATAT
>JAEZLG010000285.1 GCA_023435855.1 Bacillota bacterium
ATAAAATTGATATATTGATACCCCGTCAGGTGATCGTATATATCCGGATTATCGGGTATGAAAGCGAGCATTCGTTTGCAGGCGACAGGATCTTCCTTAATAGAAATGCCGTCGATAAAAATATCGCCTTCCTCGAAGTTCAATATGCCTACCGCACATCGAATGGCCGTGGTTTTACCCGCACCGTTATGGCCTATGAAGCCATAAATATCCCCGGCATTGACCTTAAGGTTCAGATTGTTGACCGCAAGTTTCTTCCCCGGGTACGATTTTGAAACGCTCTTAAATTCCAGCATTTTCATGCACCATCCTTTGGCACATTATACATCGTAGACACTCTATCGTCAAAGAATTATCACGTGAACAATATGCTAAACCTAATGTTTATAAATACATTACAAAAAGCCGTTGACATTTTTCTTTTTTGGTGGTTTAATTATCTCGTTTGTTTAGATATAGTAAACTTAAAGTTTAATTTCCCATGTATGCGGAAAGGAGGCCCCAAATGGTGGAAATCGGCAATAAGATCAAGCGGCGACGCATCAAGCTCAACCTTACACAAGAGGAGCTTGCAGCCCGAACGGAGCTTTCCAAGGGCTTTATATCGCAGCTGGAGCGCGATCTCACCTCCCCCTCCATCGCCACGCTGATGGACATATTGGAGGTGCTCGGGACCGATCTGGCCGAGTTTTTCTCTGAAAAGGATGATGAAAAGGTCGTTTTTTGCATAGACGACGTTTTTGTGAAAGAAGATGAGGAAAGCGGCTATTCCATTCGTTGGCTCATACCTAACGCACAAAAAAACGCATTAGAGCCCATTCTCGTTACGCTCATAAGCGGCGGCCATACGCAGGAGGACGATCCGCATGAGGGTG
The DNA here is from genome assembly GCA_023435855.1 of Bacillota bacterium. Taxonomy (GTDB): domain Bacteria; phylum Bacillota; class Clostridia; order Christensenellales; family CAG-138; genus UBA7707. The sequence goes on from JAEZLG010000285.1 coordinate 876, forward strand.
AGGAATTCGGCTATGTTTTGACAGGCGGCATTACGCTTGTCATAGGCGACAGGAAGTACCGCGTCAAGAAAGGCGAAAGCTTCTGCTTTAAGCCCTTGAGCGTACACTATTTGAAGAATACGGGCAAAACGGAAGCAAAGCTTCTTTGGGTGGCTACCCCGCCCAGCTTTTGATAACTCGGAGGCAGACCATGAGCAAGCATCTTATTGAACTTGTAAATATTCGTAAAACCTACGACGGCGAGGATGCTCTGAGAAACATCAATCTCTACATCCGCGACGGCGAGTTTTTAACGCTTTTGGGACCTTCGGGCTGCGGCAAAACGACGATGCTCCGCATCATCGCAGGCTTTGTGATGCCCGATGAGGGGAAAGTGCTTATGGATGGCAAAGACCTTATTGCCATACCTCCTTATAAGCGCCGCGTCAACACGGTTTTTCAGAAGTACGCGCTTTTCCCGCACCTCAACGTGTTTGACAATATCGCTTTCGGGCTTAAAATCCAAAAGCTTCCTAAGGATGAAATTGAGTCACGCGTGAATGAAATAATGGAGCTAGTTAACCTCAAGGGATACGGTAAACGCTGGATTGAGCAGCTAAGCGGTGGCCAGCAGCAACGCGTCGCCATCGCAAGAGCGCTCGTAAACCGCCCGCAGGTATTACTATTGGATGAACCCTTGGGTGCGCTCGACTTAAAACTGCGTAAAGGCATGCAGATTGAACTCAAGCGCATGCAGCAACGCCTGGGTATCACCTTTATCTACGTCACGCACGACCAGGAAGAAGCGCTCACCATGAGTGACACGATCGTTGTAATAAACGAGGGAGTCATCCAGCAGATCGGTACACCTACGGATATCTACAATGAGCCCAATAACGTGTTCGTAGCGAAGTTTATCGGTGAGAGCAACATCGTCCCCGGAGAAATGCTCGAGGATTACAGGGTGCGCTTTTACGGCCTGGAGTTTAAGTGTGTTGACAAGGGCTTTATGAAAAACCAGGCCGTAGACATCGTGGTGCGCCCCGAGGATATCGACATGGTCGCGCCCGAGCAAGCACGTTTGAAGGGCGTCGTTAAAAGTGTGCTGTTCATGGGCGTGCATTATGAATTCCTCGTGGAATGCGGCGATTTTACATGGACCGTCCATTCCACCGACTTTGTCCCGGTAGGGCAAGCGGTAGGCATCATCATATTGCCCGACGCTATCCATATTATGAACAAGTCCGTCACGTCCGACGCTATGGAGCTTATCGCATCGGACGAGGACATCGGCCCCGAAGAGGAAAAAGAACCCAAAGAAGAAGCTTAAGACAAAGGAGGAGCAACGGAAAATGAAGCGTACCGTATTTTCCTATCCGTATATCGTATGGATGATCATCTTCATATTTTCGCCGGTGCTGCTCATCGTATATTACGCGTTTACATCAGGCGGTGCGTTCACCCTCGGCAATTTACGAGATGCGCTTTCAAGCGAGATCTACATGCCGGTGCTTTTGCGCTCGATCATCGTAGCCCTCGAAGCGACGCTACTATGCATTTTACTCGGTTACCCGGTCGCCTATCTTCTTTCTAAGATGAAAAGAAGCACAGCGTCTTTGTTGTCGGTGCTTTTCATCGTACCTATGTGGATGAACTTTCTGCTTCGTACCTATGCGTGGCAGGTCATCCTCGATTCGAGCGGCATTTTAGGAAGCTGGCTCAAGGCGTTTGGAATAGAACCGCTGCGCCTACTTTACACCGAGGGTGCCGTGATGCTTGGCACGGTTTATAATTTCCTGCCGTTCATGATATTGCCCATTTATACGGTGCTCATAAAGCTCGATAAGTCACACATCGAAGCGGCGCAGGACCTCGGCGCAAACAGTGCCACAACGTTTTTTAAAGTGGTGCTGCCGCTTTCCATGCCCGGTGTAATTTCAGGCATAACGATGGTGTTCATCCCCGCTATTACCACGTTCGCCATTTCAAGACTCTTGGGCGGCGGGAAGTACATGCTTTACGGCGACCTCATTGAGAACCAGTTCATCACGCTCGGCATAGCCGGGTGGAATGCGGGAAGTGCACTTTCCTTTATCCTCTTGGTACTCGTTGTCATCTCCATGGTTATCATGCGCCGCGCCGAACGCGAAGCGGGCGAGGAAGGGGGTAAGCTCTGGTGAGAAAAGTACGAAATTTTTTCAAGGGTACCTATCTCGCACTAATACTTCTGTTTTTGTATGCCCCCATTGCGGTGTTGATGGTGTTTTCCTTCAACGACTCCAAGACCATGGGGCAGTGGAAAGGCTTTTCTCTGCGCTGGTATGAGGCACTTTTAGGCGACGCCACGCTTATGAGCGCGCTTTGGGTCACGCTCAGCGTTGCGATTATATCCGCTGTCATTGCAACGGTGTTCGGTACATTTGCCGCCATCGGCCTTCACTCCATGAAAAAAGTGCCCCGTACGATCGTGGAAAATATATCGCAGTTCCCCATGGTGAACCCGGACCTCGTAACGGGCATCAGCTTTATGATGCTGTTTGCGTTCATCGGACTAACGGGCGGGTATGTGCGCATGCTCATTGCACACATCACCTTTAACATCCCCTATGTCATATTCTCGGTGCTGCCAAAGCTTAGGCAAAGCTCCAACTCACTCTACGAGGCAGCCATGGATCTCGGATGCACGCCGTGGATGGCTATCCGCAAGGTCGTTTTGCCCGATATCATGCCGGGCATCATCTCGGGCTTCATCCTTGCTTTCACGATGAGCCTCGATGACTTCGTGGTGAGTTGGTTTGCGACAGACGGTATACAGAACCTGTCGATCTACATATACTCCGTGGCGCGCCGCGGCATAAGCCCCAAGATTAACGCACTGAGTACATTGATGTTCCTCGCTGTGGTTACGTTGCTTTTGATCGTCAACCTCAAATCCATCCGCGAAGAGCGCGCCGCCGCTATCCAAAATAAAAAGCTCATTGCCAAATAAGTAAGGAGGAGTATACCACTATGAAAAGAATTGCGTTGCTTTTAGCCCTCATCCTCACCATCACCCCCTTTGTCGGCTGCACGAATACTGCCGACACGGTCACCATCAACGTGCTTAATTGGGGCGATTATATTGAGGAGAGCCTTCTTGATCAATTTACCGAAGAAACCGGCATCAAGGTTAACTATACGACCATGGCCAACAACGAAGAAATGCTTGTAAAGCTAACAGCTACCGACAGCATTTACGACTTGTGCTTCCCGTCGGATTACATTATCGAAAAGCTTGTTGCAGATGACATGCTGCATGAGCTTAATAAAGACAACATCCCGAACCTTAAAAACATCGACACGCGGTTTTTAAATATGAGTTTTGATCCCGATAACAAATACTCCGTACCTTATATGTGGGGCACGGTTGGTATTCTTTATAACACCACCATGGTTAATGAGCCCGTCACGAGCTGGGATATACTCTGGGACGAAGATTATGCCGGTAAGATACTCATGTACGACAGTATCCGCGATACCATCGGCGTGGCTTTATTGAAACTTGGCTATTCCATCAACACCCGTGAAGAGTCCCAAATTCGCGATGCAGAAGCGGCGCTTATCGCACAAAAGCCCCTCGTATATGCCTATTTGGGCGACTCCATTAAGGACACTATGATCAACGGCGGCGGTGCTTTAGCCGTTGTATACTCCGGCGATGCCATGTGGTGTACCGACCCCGAAGAAGGTAACGGAGACCTCGCTTTTGCAGTGCCCGAGTCCGGTGCCAATTTGTGGTTTGACAACATGGTGATTCCCAAATCCTCCAAACATACCGCCGAAGCCGAGGCGTTCATCAACTTCTTGTGCGACGCCGAAGTTGCCAAGGTCAACACCGAGTACATAGGCTACTCCACCCCTAACGCAGCTGCGTTTGCGATGCTTGACGACAGTTACAAAAACAATCCCACCTACAACCCGCCGCAGGAAATCCTAGACAAATGCGAGATTTTCCATGATCTCGGTGACTTCATCAATGTATATAATGACTCGTGGAACAGGATTAAGG